>JAHIZT010000125.1 GCA_018814355.1 Candidatus Thermoplasmatota archaeon
ACTGACAACGGCCTCGAAGGAGTTCGTCCGCCTCTAGAATATCGATAACAAGGCTATGTCGGAGTAGCGACTTGCCAGCTCTGCCACGATATAGATGAGAACGACTCCTATCAAGGCTATCACAATCGACGCTAGCCAATCATCGTTGACAGTGAGCTCGTCTACCAACACGAACCTGATCACGATGATCAGCAGAACGAAGGCAAACAACAGTCCGAGCGCTCCAAGATCGAACTGGTCTGCGGCGTCTCTGAAGACAGGTATCACAACAACGGCAATCACGGAAACCAGTAGAACTCTCAAGATGTATGTCCCGCCGGCGGACCAATCCTGACCCACAATTGCCCCGCTTACGTAGAATATCACTGCAGCCAGAAGTATCGCGATCAGGAGTAGGGCAAGCTCTTCGAAACTCATGGAAGCACTGTCAGATATATGGGTCGCTCACAAGATATTACTTTCGACCTTCCGCTTCATTTCTTACGAGGCATCGCCAGTATCTCCCTCACCTGGAAGTTGAAGAACCCGTTCGCGTGAGCCGGTCGCACGACACACGCAGTATCAGCCCCGCTGCTACTGCCGGCTACCGCTATGATCTCGACCTCACCGCAGGGGATTGCCGCATTGTCCGCGGCCATGATGACAATCTCTACACAGACCTTCATCCCGTGCCCGAAAAATGCCCTCAGAGTTTCGGCGATCGTCTCGACCCTTGAGGCCCCTCCGATCTTCTTGTTTATGGACCTCTCGACTCCTGATAGAGCGTGCGTAGCCTGGACAATCCTCGCTCCGGATTTGCGAAGGAACTTCTCGACATCTGCACCCATAATCGACTTGCCCTCCTCCTCAGAGCCGCAGGCCTCTGTCACAATGACCACTTGCACTCCAGCTCCATTCAACCTGGAGAGCATCTTCTTGCCGGTCTCGCCGCTGTCACTCGCGATCACGACATATTTGATATCGCCATTCTTCACTCGCTCTGCAACGATATCTAGCACGGCTTCAGTGTTCTGGCTACCAGGGGCGTCGAAGTACGTTATTGAGGATTTCGACATGTTCTGACCGATTCGAGATGCTCCGGATGAGATAAATGAGTTGCTAGAGTCAGCAATCCGATTGAGATAATCCTTATCTACGCTGAGCTTGCTTCGGGCACTTGTGGCTATCTTCTTCAACGAGGAGTTCCTCAGTCACGTCCAAGATCCTTTCCATCCAGAATCCCCGGAACGCCTCAGTGGCATCATGAACAAGCTGAAGGAGAACGGCCTCTGGAAGGATGTGTTCCCGTCTGAGAAAGGCAGGCTGGAGACGCTCCAGCTTGTCCACGACGAGGACTATATCGACTTCATCAAGACCTGCGGTGAGTGCGCCTTGACCCTGGACACCAAGGTCCATCACGAAACCTACGGCATAGCCGCCCTATCTGCCGAATGCGCGGTCGATGCCGCCAAATACTCTAAGGAGAATAACAAACCGGCCTTTGCGCTGACAAGGCCTCCAGGGCACCACGCAGGGATGGGCTATGGCATGGGCTTCTGCTATTTCAACAACATATCAATCGCCGCCAGATGGTTGCAGAAGCATGGGGACAAGAGGATAGCGATCATCGACGAAGACGTGCACCACGGGAACGGAACGCAGGAAATCGTCACGATGGACCCGAGCATTCTGTACGTATCTACACACCAGGCAGGCATATTTCCAGGCTCGGGCCCCGTAGAGTACGTCGGAAAGGGCGAGGGAGAGGGTTTCAACGTGAACCTCCCATTCCAGTCGGGCTGCGGAGACTCGACCTTCGATGTCGCTTTCAGTGATATGATCAAACCCATAGTCACTCAGTTCAAGCCCGACGCGATACTTGTGAGCTGGGGCATGGATACTCATTATAGAGACACGCTCGCTTCTTTGACTCTGTCCTCTGAAGGACACGTATTTCAGGCTGAGCAGCTCATCAAGCTCTCCAAGATCTGCGGGAACAGGATCACTTTCATGCTCGAGGGAGGGTACGATGTGCCCGCGCTGTCAGAGGTCGTGGCGGGTGCCATAGGAAAGGCCAGAGGCGTTGACGTCCCATTAGAGTTCACCGATATGATTGATAACGGCTGCCTCGGCCGCAACACGATAGTCCGAGCGAAACAGATCCATTCGAAGTATTGGGACCTATAGTTCGGACTTCCTCTTCCTAAGATCCAGGAACTTCTCGTGCTCCCTCTTCACGTTCTTCTCGAGCTGATCGAGCAGGGAATCCATCGTCTTGAACAGGTCCCAGTCAGTGCTGTTCGCGTAGTACATGCTCCTGTCCGTCGTGAGCCTCCCGTGCAGGCTGTACTTGCTCCTGGTGCCTTCGTGGTGGTACACAGAAACGTGAACCGTGAACACGCGCGGGAACTGTATCTTGTCTATCCTCTTCATGGATTTCTCAATCTGGTCGTACATGACTGTATAGATCTCGGGATCCTCTTCGCTCAGACCAGTGATCTGGACATAGACTCCTTCGATCTGCTTGAGGCTGATGATCTGTTCCATGAGGTCGGCCTGAGATACCACACCAACGAGCTTGGCATGCTCTTCCACGAATACCGTTGCAAGACCCCTCTCGGACATAAGCTTGGCAACCTTGCCCGCAGTTTCGCCCGGCGAAACCGATATCGCTGGCTTGCTCATGACGCTCTCGACGGCGATCTCAGGCGCCTCCCTGCCACCCATGATCTCATTGGGACCCTTGTTGGCCTTCTGGGTCCAGAGGACGTCCAATACCTCGTGCATGCTGACCACGCCTACGAGCCTGTTGTCAGCATCAACGACTGGCAAGGATTTCTCCATGAGCCCTTTCATGAGCATCTGCGCCTTGCGTATGTTCTCCTTCTCTGTCACCGCTTGAGGGTTCCTGGTCATGAACTCAGAGACCTTTTTGTCCTTGAGCTGGTCGAGGTCGGGTATGATCTTGATGATGTCAGTCCTGGAGAGGAAGCCGACCATCTTGCTGTTCCTGACGACGGGCGCGCCCCTTACGCCAGCTGCCATCATCTCTTGGACGGCGCTCGTGATCGCCATGTCTTCCTCGAGCCTTGGGACAGGTCTCATGACCTGCTCGACCTTGGAGGAAAGCGGAAGGCTCCTCCTCATTAGGAATGATGAATAGCTGACGAGTCCAACAGGCTTGTCCCCATCCAAAACGGGGACCTCCCTGACATGGAGTCTCTTCATCTGAGCGATCACATCGGAGAGCGTGTCTCCCTTGGTCGCGGTCACTGGAGCACTGCTCATTATGTCCTTGACGAACAGCTGGTTGATGTCCATTCCCTTCAAATCAAACACATCCAATCAGGATCCTGCGGTGCAAAAACACGGCCGAATTCCATTTCTTTTCTGCTAAGTCATTTCCCTATCTAAATACTTTCCATTGGATTGTCAGGCTCGGTAGCCATATATATCGAACACTCAATCTGGGAGAACAGGGAAACCCTTTCCGAATGCCGGGCGCTCGCCTATGCGCCGGGGGATGGTAATCTGGAAGACAACTCCGACGACTCTAGTTGTATTCGCCAGGTACTCTCTCCAGAGGAGAAGGGGTTGATGGGGAGAGATCTGGGACCTGGTTCTAGGACCGTTAGCGGGATGGGGTTCCACACGCTCGACGATTTTGATTTGCGGGGGAGAAGGGTCGTCCTGAGGATAGATATCAACTCTCCGGTGGACGAGAAGACTCTGAGGCTCCAGGACGGCTCCAAGATCAAGTCCTCCGTTCCTACGATCCGGGAGCTCGTTGATAGAGGGGCCAAGGTTGCCATCATAGCACACCAGGGCCGACCCGGGGACTACGACTACATACCGTTGAACGAGCATGCAGCGTACCTGAGCCAGTATCTCGGCAGAAGGGTGCGCTTCATCGACGATCTCATGGGGAAGCACGCAGCGAACGCAATAGTCGCCCTTGGTGAGGGCGAGGCGATACTTCTGAGGAACGTCAGGGATTTCCCTGGCGAACAGACGAAGAAGACCCCGGAGGAACATGCCGAATCGGCCCTGGTCAAGGCGCTTGCCCCACAGTTCAACCTGTTCGTCAACGACGCATTCGGCTCATCTCACCGGTCGCATGCATCCCTTGTGGGATTCACGCCTATCCTGCCTTCAGCTGCCGGGCGGCTGATGGAGCGAGAGGTGAAAACCCTAACCCAGGTGTTCCAGAATCCAAAGAGGCCCTCGACCTTCATTTTTGGAGGGACGAAGTTCGCGGACGCGCTTCCCGTTATCGAGAGACTCTCCGAACGCGAGTCGGTCGACAACATCATTGTGGCTGGACTTGCGGGCTATGCCTTCCTCTACACCCTCGGGAAGAGAATCGGGTCGAAAACCGAGGCCCTCGTGAAAAAGGACGTGACCGACGAGGTCGTTGCAGGCGCAAAGAAGTTGCTCGAGACCAAGGGGCGAAAGCTGCACCTGCCCGACGACGCTGCGATCGATGTCGACGGTCAGAGAGTCGAGTACACGCTTAGCGAGTTGCCGGCAGATGCTGCTATCAAGGATATCGGCTCGTCCACAATCGAGAAGTTCAACGGGATAGTCATGGGTTCGAAGACCGTGTTCCTCTCAGGACCGCCAGGAGTCTATGAGAAAGAGGAGTTCTCCAAGGGGACCGCGATGCTGTTCAGCGCGATAGTGGATTCCGAGGCGTTCTCCGTCATCGGGGGCGGCCACTCGTCTGCAGCGGCCAACAAGTTCGGCTTCATAGACAAGATATCCTATGTGAGCACTGGAGGAGGCGCCCTCGAGAGGCTAATGCTGGGCAAGCACATGCCCGTGGTAGAGGCGCTCAAGGCTTCGGCGAAGAAGTTCTAGCTGTAAGGGAAGCCTTTGCTAGCCCCACCGCCCAAGATGGTCCCGCCGATGGACCTGGCCCTGATGAGACCACGAAGCGGCACGCCGTCTATCTCGTTCATGCTGCTCTTGTTGACGATGACCAATACGAGCACCGGCTCCCCGCCAGCCTCCTTGATGTCCGCAATCGCACCCTTGATGGTAGCGCCTGTGCTTAGCACGTCATCCACTATGATGATCTTCTTCTTGCCGTCAACGGATGCGAAATTGGAGCTGAAAGCTCCGCCCGCATCGCTCTCTGCGTGAGGTCTGTAGACCCCTATGTCGAGGCCCATGATCTCTGAGAGCATCGTTGCGAAGGGCACGCCATTAATTGACACGCCTAGAACGACATCTGCATCCTTATCGCGCTTGCTCAGCTCCTCTAGCGCCATGTCCGCCAGGAGCTCTGACATTAGGCCAACGCGGTACCCTGAGACGCCCACCGACCTCCAGCCGATCTTGACATCGGACGGGGGCAGGCCCTCTGAACCGTACTCGATCAGGTAGTTGACCGTGTCAAGGGACAGGTGAAGCTCATCTGCGATCTCGCGTACGCCCAGGCCTTTCTTCCTGAGCACTTTGGCGTTGGCTGCCAATTCTCTTACGTCAACCATCTTATCACGGCTCGGAAATGCGTCATGTCACGATATTAACCTTTCTGCGTTGCGGACTGGGTCTCGAGGGCATTCACCATGGCAGCCAGGCACTTGTTGAGCGGGGTCGTGACGCCGTTCTCCTCGCCCTTCTGCCAGAATACGCCGCTTATCTGGTCGATCTCCGTCTTGCGGCCTCGCGCGATGTCTTGAAGCATGCTAGATCTGTTGTCCGCAGTGTCCTTAGCCACTGCGCGCACGCATGCATTCATCGTTCTCAGTACCAGTTCGAAGCCTTCCGAAGCGGCGATGGCCACACATTCTCTACAGACTTCGGACATGAGCTTTGAAATCACTGTGCTCTCAAGCAGCCGCCCGTTCTGTATCCGAAGCACGGCGGTGAGAGGGTTGATGCATGCGCTTACGACCGCCTTCGACCATATCACAGACATCACATCCTTCTCGACGGCTGTCGGGATACCGCACGATGAAAACGCGGCGGCAATCTCGTCGGCGCCTCTGGGATTGAGGTCCGCGCCTATTATGGTCCTGCCTAGCCCTGATACCTTGACCTTTCCGGGCGAATCGAGGACAGCGCCCATGGTCGTAGTCCCGCCGAACGCATGCGCTCCTTTCCATTCCCTAAGGAGTTCGAGATTTCCCAGGCCGTTTTGGAGCGTCAATACCTTGGTATGTTCTGTCGTCAGGCGCTTGCATTCAGATACCGCCTCCATAGTGTCATACGCTTTCGTGGCAATGATTAGAAGATCGGGGCGGTTCGAACCCACCACCGATTCGCGCGCCTCTAGTCGAACAAGTCTCTTGACATCGCCGAGCAACCGCAGACCGCTGTTGTTGACCGTATCGATATGAGGTCTCCTGCCTATCAGGATCACTTCGTGCTCGGTGGACAGGATGCCTCCCAGGGCGCTCCCGAGCGAGCCCGCACCGAATATGCATATGCGCATCAAGCGTTGATGACTGACTAGCGCCTATTTGTGGTTTGTTCTGAACCTGGCGATCTCAGCCACGAGGTGTGCCACACGGGTCGGCTCAGGGATCCTATGCTTGAGGAATCTCACCGCTATATCCCTGGCCTGCTCAGGGGATACCTTGTGGCCCGCAGAGACATAGACGGGGTTGCTGTTGGTCCCTCCAACAACTGCGTAGCCTAGGACACGGCCATCCTGAACGACCTCTCTGGCGCGACCCGATGACCGCCATGAGACTGTGCCGCACAGGAGCTTCTTGGCAACCCCGACTGCGGGAACATTGAACACCACGCCGACTTGGCTAGTGATTCCGAAGCCCTCGGGGTGAAGGATGCCGTTGCCATCATACATCAACACAGTCGTGGGATCCACGCGCTTCATGAGCGGATTGATAATAGGCATTTCCCTGAAAGCCAGGTAGGTCGGGATGTACGGGAACTTCGCGTCGCCCTCCACCACGATCCTATCCGTCTCCTCTCCAGATTCGTAGTCGAATGTGACCATGGCTGCGTACGCGTGCTCGTCTTTGTAGGCAATGTCCATGCCTGCAACCTGCCCTATCCTGCCCTTGAACTCATCTAGAGTGAGGTGATTCTTCAAGCTCGTCTGCAGCCTCCTCAGCTTTTTGAGCGGATAGGTCGTTTTGAAGTCCTTGAAAAGGACTTGCCCAAGATTGACAACTTTCCAGTCTGAGATCTCCGTGCCCTCTTTCCTAAGGAGCATGGCCTTCTTCTCGGGGCCACCGCCCGTGTACCCCCCAACATAGCCGTCTGACTGGACGACTCTCCTGCATGGCACCCTGACGATGTCATCGTTCCTGCTCATCGCGAGTCCAACGAACCTGCTGGCCACGATGTCTCCGAGTGCCTTCGCCACCTCGCCATACGTGGTCACCTTACCTTCAGGCACCTGCGCGACCAGGTCGTAGGTTGCTTTCCAGAGATCTGGGATGCCTTCCAAGGATTCGGATCGCATCGCGTCGACCAACCGCTCATGAAAGTATTAAATGTGCGCAGGCACAACTACGATTCTGAATGCCCGGTCATGCGCTCTCGAACTACTACAGAATCCTCGACGGCGAAGATACTGCGAAGTATCTCAGGACTAAGGAGCACATTGTCGCGGTCGACCTCACTGACAACGAACATGAGATATGGAGCATGCATGACTCCGCGCTCTTGAGAGAGGCGCAGACTTTCGAAGGGATTTCATTCCTGGACTTGAAGATGGATCTCGCGCACAGGATGCTCGACAGCTGCAACCTATGCGAGCGCAGGTGCGGAGCCAAGAGAAGTGCTGGAGAGAAAGGACATTGCGGAGTCATCGAGCCCAGGATCAGCAGCGAGTTCATACACATGGGAGAGGAACCTGATCTTGTGCCTTCCTACACGATATTCTTCTCGGGGTGCACCTTCGAATGTGTCTTCTGCCAAAACTGGGACATCAGCACGAAGCCTACTTCAGGGATTCAGATGAGCGCAGACATGGTAGCGCGAATGATCGAAGACAAGGTTGCGAGCAAGTATCCAAGCAGTCAGAGGTTGAGGATCGCGCATTTCGCCAGGAACGTGAATTGGGTTGGAGGAGACCCCACTTCGAACCTGCCGTTCATCCTAGAGGTCCTCAGAGAATGCAGCGCGAACATCCCGCAGGTCTGGAACTCCAACATGTACCTGACTGAGGAGTCCTTGAAGCTGCTGGATGGCGTGATTGACGTTTACCTTACGGATTTCAAGTACGGCAATGATAAGTGCGCACTCAGACTGTCAAACGCGCCTGATTACATGAGAATCGTCGGAAGGAATCACCGACTTGCAAGAGCTCAGGCCGAGATGATCATAAGGCATCTCGTCCTGCCAGGTCATGTGGAATGCTGCAGCCGACCAATCCTGAATTGGATAGCGAAGAACCTGAGCGATGTCAAGGTGAATGTGATGGCGCAGTACAGACCGGCACACAGAGCAAAAGGATTCAAGGAAATTGACAGACCACTAACGATGTCCGAGTACAGGAGGGCGGTAGAAATCGCGGACGGTCTCGGACTCGATCTGTGCGATTAAGTGAGTTACTTCGTAATCTCCTTCATGATGACTGAACGCCGGGGACAGGGCAACCTAACCAAGGGGAGTGACTCAACCCTTTCGGAAAACCTTCTGGCTGACTCCGAAACGACGCTCCGAATCTAGAACATCTTAAGTACGCTCATTGTCATCCATTCGCGTGGACTCCTCGGAGACTTTATCACTCTTAAGATTGGCTCCGGCCATCATTGTCCTCACCTACGCCTCCGTGTTGGACTGGCGGACGCGAAGGGTTCCGAACACATACTGGATAGCTCTTTCGTTGGTCGGGCTGGCTCTCATCCCAATCCAGCTGCTAGTCGATGACCAGGATCTCAAGTTCCTTCTCATCATGGTCCCAATCCTGGTGATTCTGTCAGATGTGTATTGGGGCTCAGAGGAGGGCCCCCTGGCGAAGTACATGCCAGTCGCCAAGTATGCCGTAGCGGTAGTAGCCATCGTCGCTCTGGCATACCTTTGGGGGACTGACGAATACTTCCAGCATTTCCTCGCGGTGCCCATAATGATGCTCCTCATCGTGGTCATGTACATGCTCGATGTGATCCGCGGAGGCGCAGACGCCAAGGCGCTCCTTTCGCTATCGATCTTGTTCCCTTTCTATCCAGCCCTTGGATCATTTCCAATCCTGCACAGCGACGCCCCGTCAGCCGAGATCATCTTCCCTTTCTCTTTCGTCATTCTCATCACCGCAGCTGTCGTGGTCGTCCTTCTTCCTCTGGGGTTTCTTGCAAAGAACCTCGCATCGAGGGATTTCCAATTCCCCCTAGCATTCCTGGGTTACAGGATGGAGAGCGCGGAAATCGCGAGGAGCCATGTCTGGCTCATGGAGAGGATCCAGGATGGGAGGCACGTCACCAGCACGAGGACCAGGAGGGATGAGGACCTGGGCAAGGAGGTGAAGGCACTGTCCGAAGCTGGATACAAGAGAATCTGGGTCACCCCTAAGATACCATTCATTGTGCCGATGACAGCAAGCATTATCCTGTCAGCTGTCATAGGCAACTGGCTGCTTTGCCTTTTTCCGTTTTGATGAACGATCGGTTCAACAGAGAATCATACTACAATGTTCAGCTCGGTCCCACACTTCCCGCACTTGCTTCCCACAAGGTTCGTAGAACGGACCGAGAAACCCTCCCTGTCAATGACCTTCACGCCACATTTGGGGCAGAAGGTGTCATCCCTATCCCCTGCGTAAACGTTCCCTAGATAGACGAATTCGAGGCCCGCCTTCGTCGCGATGTCATAGGCTTGAGAGAGGACCTTGTCCGACGTCCGCGGAACGCTGGTGAGCTTGAAGTCCGGGTGGAACGCAGAGAAGTGCACCGGTATGTGCGGGCCAAGAGAGTCGACTACCCATCTGTCGAATTTGTTCATCTCGTCCGGTGAGTCATTGTGCTCGGGGATGACGAGATAAGTGAGCTCGACATGTATCCCCAGTTCGACGGCGACCTCGCATGCTCTGAGGACGGGCGCCAGCTTCCCGCCGCATATCTCCTTGTAAAACCCCTCGGTGAAAGCCTTGACATCGATGTTCATCGCGTCTATCACGCCCTTCAGCTCCCGCAGAGGCTCCTCCTGGATGAACCCGTTCGTCACATAGTTCGCCTTGAGTCCGGCCCTATGTGCCGCCTTTGACGCAACCGTTGTGAACTCGTGCCAGATGGTCGGTTCGTTGTATGTCCATGAAACAGAGGTGGCGCCCGAGGACCGGGCATACCGAACGACATCATCAGGCGTTATCTCGGTGAGATCGAAAGCGCCGGCTTTCGCCCTCGAGATAGAGAAGTTTTGGCAGTGTTGACAGAACAGGTTGCATCCGACGCTGCCGAACGAAATCGAGGTGCTTCCCGGGAGGAAATGGAACAAGGGTTTCTTCTCGATGGGATCTGGATGTATCGATGAGGCCAGCCCGTAGATCAGCGAGTAGAGCTTCCCAGACATGTGCTCCCTCACACCGCACAATCCTCGCTTGCCGTCCGCTATCAGGCACGAATGAGGGCAGAGGCTGCATCTGACTCGGTCGCCCTCCATCGAGTAGAAACGCGCTTCATGGCTGGCGTGTTCGGAAATGCTCATAACCGAGGTTCTCCAGCTTCTCCCGCGTCCCGTTGTCTATCAGGATGTTCTCCTCTCCACTGGTGACCTTGCCGATAACGGTCATCGGGCAGCCGCACTCCTTGGAGAGTTCGGCGAGATCGTTCTCGGCCTCCCGCTTGATAGTGAACAGAAGCTCAAAGTCGTCCCCGAAGTTGAGCACGAGATCTTTCTGCCGTTCAAGGTCGTGGAACGCCAAGTCGACCTCCTTGGCCTTCGGTACCTTGGCATAGTCGATTTCGTATGTCATGCCGGAGTTTCTAGACATTTCGAAAATCGAAGTGGACAGTCCGTCGGAGATGTCCATGCATGATGTCACGAACCCTGACGCGCTCATCGCCATGCCCTCCTTCACTCTCGGCCATGGCCTCTTCAGAGCATCCTCAGCTTCCTTCAGGTTCAGCGCTTTCTTAATGGAGTAGAATCCCGCGCCGGCTTTGCCCAGACTGCCTGTGACGGCAATCAAGTCGCCCGACTTGGCTCCCTTCCGCAACAGGATCCCCTTCTTTGAGACCACTCCGAGGGCAGTTCCGCATAGCACGAGATCGTCGTGCTCCTTCGTGTCTCCACCAACTATGCTCGTGTTGAATCTGCGGGCGCAATCGTTCATCCCATCGACCATCTGCTCGATGAACTCAATCGGATGGCCTCTGGTGATGCCAATCGCGGTTACGAGGCCAAGCGGCGTCCCGCCCATCGCAGCTATGTCGCTCAAATTGACCGCAATGATGGACCATCCGATGTCGTACGGACCTATCCCCTTAGGCATGTGCGCCTTTGTCACCATCATGTCGGTCGTGACAAGCAGGAACTGGTCACCCATATCGATGGCGGCACAGTCATCTCCGGGGCCGATGGTGGCGTCGCTCTTGATGATCTTCTCGATGATCCTTATGGTCTCCCGTTCGCCCAGCGTGCCGAGGGTCTTCATGGTCAATACAGATTCTCAACGGCCTAATAAGCCTTTTCAGGGACTCGGACTTGTCTGCCTTCCCCCCGTGCTACGCCTTAACATAATATACGGGAATTCCCATTCCAGCCCGGTTGTCTAAATGCGCATTGAAGTCCCGTACGGGGGAGGCAAGGAGATCGTGGAGGTTCCGGATGAGAACCTCGGCGAGATCGTCTACCAGAAGGAGGTGAAGGCAGACGACAAGGTCCAGATAATCCTGGACGCTGTGAAAAAGCCCCTGAAATCGCCCTCGCTCCAGGAGTTCCTGAAGGATGCGAAGGATGTGTCGATAATTGTCAATGATGCTACCAGACCGACACCCACCTCGAGGATAATATCCGCAATACTCCCGTTCCTGATTGGGAAGAGAGTGCGATACGTCGTCGCGACAGGCATGCACCGGGCTCCGACAGAGGAGGAGTACCAGTACATCTTCGGGGACCTGTATCCGCAAATCAAGAACGATGTGTTCACCCACGACGCCAAGAACAGCGAAACCGTCCTCCTCGGGAAGTCGAAGAACGGGACCCCCTTGAGATTCAACAAGATGGTCGTGGAATCGGATAGGATAGTAGTCATCAGCAGCGTCGAGCCTCACTACTTCGCCGGATACACTGGCGGCAGGAAATCGTTCCTACCAGGGGTATCGGCCTATGAGACTATCGAAGCGAACCACAAGCTCGCGCTGAGCATCAAGGCGCAATCCCTCAAGCTGGAGGGAAACCCGGTCGCCGAGGACATGGAGGACGCCATGAGAGCCTTGGCGCATAAGAGGATATTCTCAATCATGGTCGTCCTCGACAAGAATCACCGCACATGCTTTGCCTTTGCTGGAGACCTTCACGAATCCTGGAGAAAGGCGACCAGGATGGCAGATGACGTCTTCGTCATCAACCTCAAGAGCAAATCTGACATCGTCGTTGCGGTCACAGCTTTCCCGTACGATATCGACCTGTATCAGTCTCAGAAGGCCTTGGACAACGCGAAATACGCCGTCCGGGATGGTGGGGTCATAATCCTTGTGAGCGCGTGCAGGGAAGGAGTCGGCCCGCCCAACTTCTTGGAACTCCTGGGGAGCGCGGGCACGCCAAAGGAGGCACTGGACAAGATCGCCCAGGGATACAAACTGGGATATCATAAGGCCGCAAAGATGGCAGAGATAGGCTTGAAGTGCAGGATGCTTGCAGTCACTAGGCTCGATCCAGGAACCGCAAGAAAGGCGCACCTTACGCCCGTAAGTACTCTACAAGAAGCCGTGGACCTGTCAATACGTGATCTCGGGCCCAAGTCCAAGGTCACGTTTATTATGGACGCTGTGATTACGGTTCCGAGGGTCCAGGGCACACAGCCAACCCCATGAACCAACGGGCAAAGGATGCTATGCCGAAGAAGAAGTACATCAAAGCTGAGCGGGCCAGGAAGCTCGAGAAGGAGATGCTCACCTGCACCTTCTGCGGATTCTGCAAGAGCGTCTGCCCGTACTTCGAAGACAACCAATGGGATCCATCGGTCGCCCGAGGAAAGGTCATTCTCGCTTACGGCCTGACGAAGAGGGAGATCCCTGCCGATGAGTCAGTCGTGCAGAGGCTCTACCAGTGCACCACATGCAAGGATTGTGAGAGGCGATGCCCATCGAATATCAAGGTCGTTGACATCGTCGAGGCGGCAAGGGCAGACCTGGTAGAGGCCGGATGTATCCTGCCCGCGCACAAGAAGATAATTGAGAACGTCAAGAAGACGAAGAACCCGTACGGCGAGACTGCGCCGGTAGACTTCGGCGTTCCCCGGAAGAAGGCAGACATCGGCTACTTCATTGGTTGCACTGCCAGATACAGGCAACCTGAGATTGCCAGACACACGATCTCGCTGCTGAGAAAGCTGAATGTCGACTTCACACTGTTCGATGAGGTCTGTTGTGGCAGCACTCTCCAGAGGATTGGGGCCAAGGAGAAGGACATCACTCGTCTGATGAAGGCGAATGTCGAGGCCGCGAAGAAGCTCGGGATCAAGAAGATGCTGTTCACCTGCGCCGGATGCCTCAGAATGTTCAAGGAGCAGTACCCGAAATTCGTCGAGGTGCCTTTCGAGTCAGAGCACCTGGTACAGTTCCTGTCAAAGCAGAATCTGAGGCTCAGACCTCTGCCCAAGAGGATCACCTACCACGACCCGTGCCATCTTGGCAGACACCTCAAGATCTACGACGAGCCGAGGAAGGTCATCAGCATGATCCCCGAAGCGAAGTTCGTGGAGCTCGCTGAGACCAAGGAGACCGCTAGATGCTGCGGAGGCGGAGGCGGAGTCAGGGCTGCGGACCCGCCCGCGGCACAGAGGATTGCGTCGAGGCGCGTAAGGTCAGCCTCCGAGATAGCCGACATACTTGTAAGTGCTTGCCCGTTCTGTGTCAGCAACCTAAGGTTTGGGAACGAGATAATCAAGGTGGACATAGAGATAAAGGACATAGCCGAGCTTGTCGATGAGCTTCTGGCGACTTAGGCCACTGAGGTGATTCGATTGGTCAAGAGCGGTCGGAAGAGGGCGGTGATTGCGGGGCCAACGAGCATCAGACTGGGCACCTGCCTGCTCAAGTTCGACAGGCCGCGGGTCATGGGAATTGTCAACTGCACCCCAGATTCGTTCTCCGGCGATGGATTGGGGAGCGATACGGAAAAGGCCATACACCGTGGGCTATCCATGTTCAAGGACGGAGCGGACGTCGTTGACGTCGGAGGGGAATCGACGAAGCCTGGGGCCAAACCTGTCGCAGTCGATGTGGAGATGTCCCGCGTGATACCTGTGATAGAAGCCCTTGGGAACGCCCGGCCTGGCAGAGTCTCGGTCGATACAATGAAGCCACGGGTTGCTGAGGCCGCCTTGTTCGCGGGTGCGACAGTCGTCAACGACGTCTCAGGGCTAAGGAACCAGAGGTTGATTGAAGTGGTCGCCGAGCACGACGCGGCTGTCATCATCATGCACATGCTGGGTGAGCCCAGGACCATGCAGGAGAGTCCGAGATACAAGGATGTTGTTGGTGACATCATCGATTTCCTCGGAGACAGGATCGATGCCGCGGAGAAGACAGGTGTGAGCCCAAGGAAGATAATGGTGGATCCGGGAATAGGTTTCGGGAAGACCCTCGACCACAATCTGGAGATCATCGCAAGACTTCGTGAGCTGAAGATCCTGGGCAAGCCTATCGTGATTGGCGTTTCCCGGAAATCATTCATAGGGAAGCTCACTGGCCATCCAACTGACAAGAGGCTCGAAGGGTCTATCACGGCTGCGGTCCTCGCTATCGGGGCAGGCGCGGATATAGTCCGTGTTCATGATGTGGCGGAGACCATAAGGGCGCTAAGAGTAGCTGCCGCCATAGCCTCTGCGACCAAGAGAACATGAGTCTTCTGCTTTCTCCGCATCCCGTTTCAGAAAGTATATACGCTCAACTACGATGTCTCAATTGCCGGCTTCTCTGGTGAACCCCCGCCTGCAGAGGGGTTCGGGGGATGGTCGGCGGCATCAGAGTGAAGACGAGGTGATGTAATCTGCCGGACGAAGACTCGAAGAAAG
The DNA here is from genome assembly GCA_018814355.1 of Candidatus Thermoplasmatota archaeon. Taxonomy (NCBI): domain Archaea; kingdom Methanobacteriati; phylum Thermoplasmatota; species Thermoplasmatota archaeon. Next base: position 15,137 of record JAHIZT010000125.1, read on the forward strand.
CCGGTCCCGTGACTCTTGTGACGATGAGCAACGGCAGGCTAGACTTCGCCGGCAAAAGGTCAGTCATGATGGATGCGGCAGGCGGACTGTACGCGCTGAAGAAGACGCTCAGGGCGGATATCGGATTCTTCGAGAAGGATTTCATGTTCAAAGCGGGTCTGGAAGGCACCAGAGAATCCCTGTCCAGCCTGACAGACGTCACTTATCCAAATGACCCCAACGAGACAATCCAGAAGATGCTGGAGCTCTACTCGCTTCGCGGATACGGTGATTTCAAGGTTGACAAGTTCGATCTGAACACGAAGGTCGTAGAGATTGCGTCGACAAACGCAATCGAAGCGTGGGCCTTCCAGGAGAATCACTCCCTTCAGAGGGAACCCATTTGCTCCTATTCCTCCGGCATGCTATCCTGCATCTGCAGGATGGCCTTTCGAGAAGCCTCGGTCCAGGACTCCGATATATTCGCAGTCGAAATGGACTGCATGGCAGAGGGTAAGAAGGAGTGCAGGTTTGTCGTAGGTCCAGTCCAAGAGCTCAACAAACGGTTTCCGGAGTTTGAAAGGCCGGACAGCGCCATCGCCGAGCACGAACTCAAGCTCAACGAGGAGATCCTTGTAAAGAACCTGGAATTGCAGGGACTCAACCTGTCGCTCGAGAGACAGATCAGGAAAAGGACAGAGGACCTGTGGAGGTCTGAGGATAACTACAAGTCCCTGATGGCCATTTCCCCGGACCCCATCGTCATCATGACCTCTGGCGGAAGGATCAACTCACTGAATCCCGCGGGTCTGAGATTGCTTGGATACGAGACCATCGAAGATGCCCTCAACATCAAGGCTTCGGCAATCATGGCGGACAAGGACGAGGCATGGGACAAGATCACATGGCTCCTCGAGAAAGAGGGGACGATACACGATCTAGAAATGGAGTTCACAAAAAGGGACGGTTCTGGATTCACAGGCCAACTGACGGCGAGGTTCGCAGACCTCCTCCCCGGGAAATGCATTGAGGCCGTGATCAAGGACATATCCGAGAAGAAGATGATGGAGCAGCAGGTCAAGGAAGCCAGGTCGGAGTCGGAGTTCCTGAACGACCTTCTGTCCCATGACATCATGAACTACACGTTCTCGGCTCTTCACTTCCTGAACAAGCTCTTGAAATCGCCGAAGATCATGGACGACGACCGCAAGGACCTTAGTTTGATCACCAAAGAGATCCAGGGAGCATTCGAATTGTCGTCATCGGTCAGAGACTTGTCCAGGATTAAGACGATCGGTGATGAGGAGGAGGCGATCAAGGACGTCTCACTCGTAATCGCCGAGGCGATCGAAGACGCGAAGAGGATGTTCTCGGACAAGAAGGTAGTTGTGAACTTTAACAGATCATCGGAGCCACACTACGTCAAATGCAACAATCTAGCTACCAGTATGTTCACAAACCTGCTGACGAATGCCATCAAGTATGATCTACACAACGAGGTTGTCGTAGACATAACGATTGACAATGTCGTCGAGAAAGGACAGACCTGCTGGCAGATAGGGATATCGGATAATGGGAAGGGGATACCGGATGACGAGAAGGAACGGGTTTTCGAGAGGTTCCATCGGATAGACATGTCGGTATCGGGCACCGGTCTTGGACTATATGTTGTGCGATTCATAGCGAATGCCAGCGGCGGCAGAGTCTGGGCTGAGAACAGGGTCGAAGGAGACCACACGAAGGGCACGACGATGGTGGTGCTTCTGCAGAAACCCGACGAGAAACAGATTGCGAAGATGACCAAGAAACCCACCGGTCCGGGATAGTCTCGAGTGGGCCCGTCGCGATTTGAACACGAGTCACCAGCACCCCAAGCTGGAAGGATACCAAGCTACCCCACGGGCCCGTTGTACACAAAATGTTGGGATCGGGTCGCTCCTTAGTAGGGTGCGACCTCGTCGATGAGGTTTGCGTGGGTGAGCAGCATCCGGCGGCAGCAGTAGCGATCTAAGTGAAGCGAGTCGAGCACATCCTTGGGCGACTCGCCCATATCGACCCTCTTCACGAAGTCCTCGTACGCGCTGCCGACGACCTTCCCGCATGTGAAACATCTTACTGGTATGATCATTTCTGCATCACCTGTATGACTTCTGGTGCTTCTTCCTAGCCCCTCTGCCCTGCGGGTTCTTCGGGAGCTTTCTCCTCGGGTCCGATACGAGCAGCGAGCGGTCGTACTTCACGAACAGCGTCTGGAGCTCGTTATCCTCGAGGAACTGCACCAAACCCTTTGCGATCGCCGTCCTGGAGGCCATCGCCTGGCCCATGACGCCCCCGCCCTGGACATTGAGGTCGATGTTCACCTTTGACGACTTTTCCCCTGCGAGCGTGAGCGGCTCCATGATCATGACCCTGGCGAGGTTCGGCTGGTGCATCTCGACCGGGACACCGTTGATCCTCACAATGCCCTTGCCCTTGGTGATGCTTACCCTGGCCACGGCGCTCTTCCTCTTGCCGCTTGCAACTATTACCTTCATGACCTCATCTCCTGGCTAGCGCCCATCTCCTTGGTGATATCTCCCAAGTAGACGAACTTGACCAGATGGGGCTTTCTTGCGCCCTCGACCGTCTCGGCCTTTGCGCTCTTCAGCGTGTTCGGGCAGCCGAGATAGACCCTCAGCCGCTTGAGGGCAGCCCTGCCAGCGGGCTTCTTGTACTCGATCATGCCTCTGACGCTCCGCTTCAGGATCCTGTCAGCGGTTCTCGGGTAGTGCGGTCCCTTGGCCTTCGACTGGCTAAGGCCGCGCTTCGTCCTATGCTGGTAGAACGCCAGTAGCTGGGCCCTTCTGCCAGATATGACCGCTTTCTCCGCGTTGATGATGATGAGCTCCTCGCCGTTCCTGAGTCTCTTGGCGACGTGCGAGCAGAGGCGTCCCAGTATGAGCCCTGATGCGTCTATCACTGCAACAGCCATCAACTCACCCCATGATCCTGACCTTGGAGCCCTTCGGGTTCTTCTCAATCAGCTCCAGGTACGACATGCTCTTTCCGCCTGCCTTCTCGATCTTGTCCCTAGCTTGTCCCGAAGACCTGTAGGCGGCGACCATGACCTTCTTCGCGATCTCGCCGGCGCCCAGAAGCTTGCCGGGTATGATCACGGTCTCGTTCTCGCTTGCGTATCGGTTCAACTTGCCCACGTTGACCTCGGCCCAGTTCCTAGCTGGTCCCTCGAGCCGCAGAGCGATGTCTCGCCAGACAGGTGCCTCGTTGATCCTGCCAGCATCCTTCAGCTGCTGAATCAGGGCGACAAGGTTGGGATTGGTCTTCTTCGTCTTATTTCCCATTCTGACTCCTCCGACATCCAGAGAGTAGCCGAGCTAATGTGCGAACCGTTTATAAAGATTTGGATGCGCCGGATTTGCTGGCATGGTCCGTCTGGCTCGGCCTGGAACGGTGCCACTTGTGGGGTATGTATCGCTCATCAGAACGGTGGTGTCCGCCCTCAACAGATGATATATACGGCATATGGCATACACCGAAATCCTGGCTCGCCGGGGGTTCAGATGATTCGTTTTGGTCCTGCAGGCATCCCATTGTCCTGCAAAGGGCGCACCTTGAAGGATGGCATCGAGGACGTGCACAAGCTGGGCCTGACAGCCATGGAAGCACAGCTAGTCAGGGCGCATGTGGCAGAAAGAGCGCCCGAGCCTGAGGAGATCGGGATGAAGCCCCGGAACCTAACGAACGACATGGTCATCGAGATCATCCGGAAGAAAGGAGACAAGGAGCAGATCGTATCCGACCTTGACGAGCCGATAAGGAACGGTGACACACTCGTGTCCCTGACTTCAGGGATTGCCAAGAGCTACCAAGAGTTGCGCGCCCTCAGAAACATGGCAGACGAGCTCGATGTGGAGTTGTCAATCCACACCCCGTACTATATGGATCTCGTTGGCGAAGGGGAGCTGAGCTTCAAGAGCAGGGATTCCATCAAATGGGCAGGACTGATGGCCAACGAGCTCGGTGCGGCCGCGGTGGTCACGCACATGGGCTTGTACGGAGATGTCACTCCCAAGACAGCCCAAAAGAGAATCAGAGAGCGCGTTGGGCTCCTGGCAAAGTGGTACAAGAAGCAGGGGATCGATGTCCCGATCGGCCTTGAGCTGAGCGGCCGGCAGGAGATATTCGGAGCCTTGCCGGAGATCCTCAAGACATGCAGGGAGATTGATGGAGTCATACCCGTGATCAACTTCGCACACTACCACGCTAGGGAGAACGGTATCCTCCGAGAACCGAAGGATTTCGACGAGCTTCTGGACGATGTGTGGGACCAGACCGACGGTGAATTCTACGCCCATTTCTCGGGCGTCGAGCACGAAGGCGGGAATGAGAAGAGGTTCACATCCATCAAGAAGGGCGACCTCAGATTCGAACCGCTCGCCGAGGCCATTGTCGAGCGCAACCAGCCAATAACGATCATTTCCGGCTCCCCGTTGCTCGAACACGATGCCATGTACATGAAGGTCATCCTCGAAAGGGTCCTCGCCAAGAAGGTCTCGAAGGAGACCAAGATAGTGACTAAGGAGAAGGACAAGAAGGCCGGGTCTAGATGAGAGAGAGCGTCGACTACATCGTCAATAGTGTCCAGACCACGCTGGAGAGCGACATAGAGAACACCGATAAGTTCGTGGACTTGATAATCGGCTCAAGAAAGATCTTCATATACGGCGTCGGCCGGTCCGGCCTCATCGCGAAAGCGTTTGCCATCAGACTTGTGCAGATGGGACTCGAGGTGTTCTTCGTCGGGGAAACGGTGACGCCCTTCGTTGAGGAGGGCAACTTGGTCATCATAGTATCCTACACAGGGGAGACCATGTCGGCCATTCAGACAGCCAACATCGTGAGGAGGGTCGGTGCGAAGGTCGTCACGGTCACCGCCAACAACCATTCGAAACTGGCGGCGGCTTCGAACCTTATCATCGAGATACACCCGCCAAAGGACGATGATAGGAAACGGCTTGCGCCTCTTGGCACACTGTTCGAAGTCGCCACGCTGATCTACCTGGACGGCATCGTCGCCTCCATGATGGAGAAGCTTGGACAGAGCGAGGGCGCCATGAGAAAGCGTCACGCGATCTGGGTCTGAGCTCAGCCCTTGCCGTTCGGCGGGACATTGTTGCGATACTTGCGCAGCATTATCACAAGGATCGAGATCGAGACGACGGCCACGATGCCGCCGGAGATGATAAGCAACCACGGCAGGTTCTCCGTGAACCAGTCCTTGACCTTGCTCACGAACCCGTGCTCATCCAGACCCAAGCTCGATTCGTGAGTGATCGTATCGGTCTCATTGTCTATCGAGTAGGCGATGTTCAGCTTCAGGCCGGAGCCGGTCGTGTAGTATGAAGAATTCATCGGGGTAGCATGCATTGTCCCCCGGGCCAATGAGATAGGTTCAGAACTATAATGGTAGTGCGCCTGGACCACGCCGTCTGCCTTCGAGAAATCGATCTCTTGACAGCCGAGGCTGGTCTCATTGAGCATATGGGTGAAGTTGAGCCCGCGTACGGTCTCATCGTCCCTGCTGGACACAGATGTAACTCGCGTGTCCCCGCCTCCTGCGTCCTCCCTGATTTGGAACATGTATGTTGATCCACCACCTTTCAAGGACTGTTCGAGGGCGATACCCGAGACATTGATGTGCTTCTTGATTTCCAGGGTGAAGTTCATCTTCAGATCGGTCTTGCCCACGACGGTGTAGCTACCGTATGTGTTCGAGTAGACGACAGGATTCTCAGTGATCCTGAACCAGAACGTGATGTTTGCCCAATCCTCCACCAGAGCGGTCGGATTCTCGAAATCATTGACCAGAGAGAGGGAGGCGTTCATCCGAAACTGCGCATACTCGCCTGGCATGGTTTCGCTGCCGAACTCGACGCTCGAAACTGTCCATGTGACATTGTGGTGGGCGTCAAGGTACGAGACATAGACCATCTCGGACTGGTCGAACACTCCGTCAGGGTTGGTGTCGTTGAACAGATAGAGGAGCGGCATTCCGACCTCGAACGTGGGAGCAAGCAGAGCGGTTGAGTGCTGGAACACGACTCGGGGCCAGTCATAGGTCACAGCAGCCGTGAGATTCCCCGAAATGAACACGACCTTGAAGTTGTCCTCGCTGTAATCAAGGAAATGCTCTGCGCCCGAGACTACGGATGAGGCAGGAATGACCAATGCCGCGGCGCACAGCAACGCAGCCAGAACGCAAAACCGCGGAACCAGAGACTCGCCCTCCCTAGAGCTACCCTATCGGGCGGCGGCCTGAAAAAGCTTTCTTGGTTTGAAAGCGAGAGGCCAATGGTCAGTACTGGTCCGGCTAGGAACTGGGCTTGACCTTGAGCTTCCGAGAGCGTTTGGCCTTGGCCTTTGAACCCACCTCTGGTTCGTAGACCGCGAAGGCCACCTCCTCATATCCGGTCTCAGATAGTTTGAAGGTCTTGATGTCGCGGGTGATCGGGTCTATGACGAGTGCGGAGTGGTACGGTTGGTCGAAAATGGACCGCTGAGTCTCGAGATCGGTCCGGGAAAGGAAGCAAGTATGACCTGGATGCGAGTGGTACCAACCCACTAGGATGTAGTCGAACCCCGAATCGTCCAACCCATGGAACAGGTTCGGGAACGCCTCCGGATCGAATCGGACCTTCGAGGATGAGCTCTTGAGATGAGTAGTGACGATGTCCCTCACAAGGGAGTATATCCGGCCTTTCCATCTGCGGACCTCCCCCAGCATGAAACCCATGACCTCGAGCCTGTTCGGGGCCTCGTTGACCGCATGCGCCTTGATCTTCCGTTCTGCCACGGAGGACAGGTAGATATCGAAAATCCCTCCGCTGTCGACGACTTCATTATACTCCGTCAAGGATTCTTCAGATAGCCATTCGTGCGGTTTCAGGGTCGATGCTCTCGGGGGCTCCCTCTCCTCGACTGGACGCCGTGTCTCCTTTACGATCCTGGGCCTAGGCATCTGCATCACCAATGATCCTGATCCTCCTGTCCGTCTGGTCCATCACTAGGGGGGGCCGGTACTTGTTCCGATTGAAATATGCCGCCGCGCGCGTGCACATGTCGTTCCCAAACGGGTTCGCCGGGTTGGGGTTGACCAGAAGCGACTCAATGCCCTTGATGAAAGTCATCAGGTTGGAGCCGAAGTCCCAGTTCTCGAGAAGCTTCGTGCATACATAACCGCCGTCACTGGGCGCCATTATGTTGGGATGGAAGATGGGGGTCTGCCATTTGACGATGGGCTTCTCCATCGGGTAATCCTCGCTGATGACGATGGCCATCCTATGTACGAACCTGTGGACGACCTTCCCCTCCTCCCAATCGGGGCCAGGGACACGCATGAACGTGACACTCACCATCACTGGGAACGATGAGAGCGAAGGATCGGAGACGGAGATGTGGTGGCGAAGCTCTCGCTGGCACATCTCAATCTCATTCCTCAGCCTGATCCTGAGCACATCGACCGGGAGAGGCATCTGGTCTATCCGCCCTCTGGATCCGGAATAAGTTCCAGGACGTCTTCGCCCCTTATGCCAGCATCCGCGAGTGTGCTACCTCCGCGGAGAACCTTCTTGCCCTTCCGGAGCACATACGCACCCATATCCTTGCTCCAAAAGGTCGCCGCGCTCTCGATCACCTCGTCGACGGTGTTCTCTGATTCCAGTTCCATCTCGACAGTGGCGCCGGTCTCGGCATTCTTGACCTTTATCCTAACAGCCAAAAAACCACCTATCCTCTGGACATATTCTAGGGTTATATCGTTATCGTATACATGTAGCGGTCTCAGGACCTGCCATGGACCGGGCAGTGCGGGTCCAAGGGCACCTCGATCTCATCAGATACCTTCCTGAATCCGTCATAGTAGAACACGTTTGAGATCGTCATATCAGTCCTGCCTGACAGGACCTTTACGGCCTCGCGAACCATGACCGCGCCGACGACGCTCGTCGTGGTTATCTCCGCCGCCAGCCTTGGCTCGTGAAAGACCACATCCTTCCCGGTGCAGCTAAACCTCAGTTCCGCGACCTTGGCATGGGACCTGTTCATGCCACATTGGAGGCATGCGCCGTCTGGCGGTCTGGCGACCATGACCTTGCCTATGAAGCCATCCATGCCCCCGTCGATGTACACCTTTCCAGAAGCATAGGCGTGAGAGTTCGTGTGGATCCTGGCCTGAATGTTGTCCAGACATCCGAACACGATGTCATGGTCCTCGAACAATTTCTCAGGGCAGTCCTCTATCCGGCTCACGAGGGCGACCGCTTCCGCATTGGGGGCCAAGGATTCGAATCCCCTGGCTATGACTTCTGCCTTCTTGGTGTGCTTCGAAGAGTCCTCATTTGTGAAGAACAGACATCTGTTAAGGTTCGAGCCGACCACATGATCCATGTCGACCACTGTGATCCGCCGAAAGCCAGAGAGAGCTAGGTCCTTGGCAACCTCGTTGCCTATGGCGCCCGCACCAACCATCAGCACCCTAGCCTTGGAGATGGCTTCGAGGCTGATCCAACCTACCCTCCGGGACCGGTCGAACCTGTCCTCGTCAAGCTGTCCAACCCTCAACCGCTCCTCCATGCTGGCCGGGAGACGGTCCTAGGAAATAAAACGTTCTAGTCCCAGGCCAGCCTGCCGTTCTCCATCAAGAGCTTCTCTTTGCCTGACCTATCGACAATGGTGATGTCCGGCCTCTTGACAATGCCGTCCAAGTGGATGAGCGCCTCAGCGTCATTGTCGTAGTTGCTGCCGACAGCGAAATGGCAAGTGCCGTAGACCTTCTCGTCCTCGAGCATGTTGGCGATTATCTTCGCCTTCCTGTTTAGGCCGATGCCCAGCTCGCCTATGCTCTTGGCGTTCCTCGCGTAGCCCATGACCTTGTCAGGCCTTATGGTCCCGTCCTTGCCACCATCTCTGGCCTTTCTCTCTCCCAGCTTCACGGACTCTGCGAGCTTGCGAGCCTCCTGCCCTCCGGAGATGCTCGTTATGAAACCGTCCTTGACCTCCGTCATGATGGGGCGTTTGATGACTATCTCCCCTTCGTGCAGAACGATCGAGCCGTCGAAGGCGATCGTTCCTGTCGCCGTCCCCAGTTCGGGGGACACATAGACTTCGCCCGACGGGATGTTGCCTGCCTGCCCTGGTCTCCTGAAGTCGCCATCGTCAGCGAACGGTTTCCTGCCCTTTGTCCCTATCACGATGTCCGTGCCTCCAGGAGCCGTCACCCTGACCTTGGTACCGATGGACATCGTCCTGATCACCTTGGCACAATCCGCCCTGAGCTTTGTGTAGTCGATCGGGACGGTCCTGCGGAACATGTCCGAGGTGATCCCCGGGGACCAGAACCCACGCATCTTCTTCTCCTCATGGAGCTTCGTGAATATGTGATCGTACCTGTGCTTGCCGGCGTACCCGTGCTTCATGCCGTATCTGTCCTTTCCAAGTTTTTCCTTCGAGATCGACAGAATGATCTCAGGGTTTGCGGAGATGGCCTTGATGACCTCCTCCTCTGCGAAGTCGAACTGTCCCTTGGTCCTCTGGAAGACGAGTGTCGGAGCGGCCTTCTTTTTAAGGGCCGCATCGAAGAACGCTTCGGACATCTCGGTGATCTCCCTGTCCGGGTTCGCGATGATGAGAACCCTGTCGTCCTTCTTCAGAGCCACAACGTCGTCCATTGCCGCCCGAGCGACCCGTACGAGCGACTTGTCGTATGTTCCCTTGAATGTGTCCATGCCCAAACACCGGTGAGCACGAATCAAGGTCGTCTATCATGAACCTTTGGCACATACACGCCGCCGCAGGCACCCCGAAACCAGACTGGATAATCATAATATGGCCGTACCACGGTGTTCAGCAAGATGTTCGCGCTGCAGGCGCCGTCCGAGGTCGAGGGCACGGTTGATGTGTGCATCATTGGGGGAGGGCCGGCGGGTCTCACGGCCGCAGTCTATGTCTCCCGCAAAAAGCTGTCGACCGCGATCGTCACGCAGGAAATCGGAGGCCAGGTGGCTTGGACCCTCGGGATCGAGAACTACATGGGGTACCAATACATAACAGGCAGGGAACTGACTGCCAAGTTCGAAGAGCAAGTGAGACAGTTCCCCATACCGATCGTAATGGACGAGGTGAAGAAGCTCGAAATCGGCAAGGACGTTTTCACCATAGAAACCAAGGGCGGTAGGACCATCGCTGCAAGGACAGTCATAATCGCCTCAGGCAAGAGACCGAAAGAGCTAGGAGTGCCGAACGAGAAGAAGTTCATCGGGAGAGGATTGTCGTACTGCGCCACATGCGACGGCCCGCTGTTCGCGGATATGGATGTGGCCGTGTGCGGCGGTGGCAACTCAGCCGTCCAAGCAGCCATCGAGATGGCCCAAATAGCGTCCAGAGTCTACATCGTATCTAGGAACCCTTGGAGGGCTGATGCCGTGATAGTTGACAAGGCGGATCAGTCAAAGAACATCGTGAGGAGGATCGGATACGAGGTCGTCGAGATCATGGGCGACAAGACCGTCGAAAGGCTTCGGATACGAGAGAAGGCTACGGGCAATGAGGAGGAACTCGTGGTCAAGGGTGTGTTCGTGGAGGTGGGTCTCAATCCCAACACGGAGTTTCTGAAAGGAATCGTCAACCTCACAAAATACGGCGAAGTCGATGTCAACTGCATGTGCGAGACCAACGTCCCTGGCCTTTTCGCAGCTGGTGACGTCACGAACGTCCACGAGAAACAGATAGTCGTAGCAGCTGGCGAGGGCGCGAAGGCCGCTCTCAGCGCCCACGAGTACCTCCTCAGGAAACCAGCTACTACCCCAGCCGGTCAAGGTACTTAGTCGAAATGGGCGTTCCGTGTAGCTCGGCGTCGTACCTCTTCAGTATCTCTCTTATCTCCTGCTTCACCGACTTGTCGAGAGGGATTGGTCTGTGCTCCTTCAGGATCCTCCTGACCTCTTCTCTTGCGGCAGTCATGATCGGTTCCTCCTTCGAATCGGGAGCGCTCTGCCGCATCGCTATCTTGGGCAGGAGGATCTCACTCTTGAAGTTCTTGAGAGTGTGGATGTCCTTCATGAAATATCCGCCCGGGCCCACGCGCGCGATAGCATCGAACCCCATTGTCTCCTTGTCCACCTTGACGCCCCTGCAAGCTCTTAGCAGGTTCCGCCACAGCTCGCAGTCCATGACCACCTGCTCCGCAGACTCGCATCCGGACCTGTCGAACCCTCCGAACCCAACTATCTGGTCAGCGCCAGCAAGGGCCGGAAGGAGGCCGCTTATGGCCTTCTGGTAGCCGATTTCGTAACCAGGCCTCGTCCCTGAAGCAGCAACTCCGCCCACCTGGCTAGGCAGCCTATACCTTCGGGCCATCTGACAGCCTGCAGCGTTTATGAGCGCGCCCTCGGTCGAGCCTGACAGGAACACGCCGGTCCTCATATCCATCGGACCGCTCTCAGAGCTGTAGAGCACGGGGCAGCCGGGGCCAGCCAGTTCCGAGATTACGATGCCGCCCAGATTCTCAGCATTGACGAGCGAGATAGTGCCAGCGAGCGTGACAGGGCAGACCGATCCGGATATCGCCATGGACAGGTGCACCACAGGCAGCTTCGCCTTCGCGAACATCACGACGGCCTCGATATCTCCCTTCTCGTACCGCAAAGGAGTTATCGGTGTATGCGTAATCGACACTATCGGCCTCTTGGCCAGCTCCTTTTCGGAACCGACAACTGCAGCGGCCATCCTGATGAGATACCCGGCATCGGTCACATCACCCGCGCCGTGCTGGACGTGTTTCGAAGTGTATGCCAAGGAGGCTGCGTACTCGTGCAGGTTGGATATCTCCGGTGGAACATCCGTCGCCACAACTTCGGCCCAGTAGAGGTCGGTCTCGGGCATCGCATCGTTCACTAGCGTGAGGTCGATGAGATCATTCATTGTAGCCTTGCGCTTGCTCTGCGTGTTGATGTCCCAGACATCCGTGGGCTGGCCGTCGTTGCAGCCCTGGACGTGGTCCTTGGCGGGTAGCTTGAGGTCGTTGGCCTTATCCCGGCCGCACATTAGGAATTCCTTGGGCGCCTTTGCGAGGGCGGCCTTGACCATCTGCTCGGACAGCTTCGCGATCTGGTTCTTGTGATCGACCTTTGCGCCGTGGTCCTCGAGCATCTTGAGTGTCCTAACGCTCGTGACCTTGATCCCAACCTCCTCCAGGATCTTGATCGATTCCAGGTGAACTGCGTCCTCTTGCTCCTTCGACAGTGGGTTGAATACGGCTCTAGCCAAACTATCCTTCCGAAAGGGGTTAGAGAATACGCCTATAAGAATGGAGAGTCTGATTCTCAAACAGTATTCCTA
>JAHIZT010000126.1 GCA_018814355.1 Candidatus Thermoplasmatota archaeon
CAGGCATCGCGATATCGGGGTTCCTATCCTGAGAACACCAATCGGGACACTACTGGAAGCTCCTCTCGACGGGGGTCCCATTGGGTTGACGGTTGTGAAACCTTGCACTGCTTGCCATCAAGGAAGTACCCGTCGTGAAAGTTCTGTGGTCCGTTCGGGTCCAACTTCTTGTTTGAACATTGCGAGGATTTTTCCCTTGCAAATGTTGGGTCCGAAGGGGCCTGAACTACCCATCTGTGAGACGAAACGGTGTCTGCTACACTAAACAACAGAGAATCGGCGTGATGACTATGGATTCGCCTACCTTTAGCCAAAATCTATAAAGGCCTCCAGATGATAGCAGCATCCCCGCTCTACTCACGAGTCTCGGGAATGGTCTGAATGCCCGTATCTAGATCCAGAACATACAATGTCAGACAGCTCTTCTACATCGCCCCGGCGCATAACGTCCCGTCTATCCTGCAGCGTGGTATTCTGTCTCATGCCAAGGTGGAGGAGGAAGGCATAGGGCACGAGACAATATATGACGAATCGATAGTCACAATGCGCGGAGGTAAGCAGGCGCCTTCTCGAAGGCTTCTTCGCGAGTATGCGAATCTGTTCTTTCAGCCAAAAAACGCGATGCTTCTAAGAGTTCTCGGATATCGTAAGGCTCCGGATCTTGCAATAATCGGTGTTGACCGCTCAGTACTCGATATCCCAGGGGTCTTCGTGACGAACGGGCTAGCGGCAAGATCAGAGACTCGTTTTCATCCTGGACTACATTGGCGAAGAGTGGTCTACGAGTGCGAGCAAGCTCTAGTTGGTGGCGACTGGTCAACAGCCACAAAAAGCAGGCGGATGGCTGAGTGCCTCGTACCAGATGTTGTTCCCTCGAAGTACATCCAGATGGTCTACGTCCCAAGCATAGATGCAAAGAACCAGTTGAAGAGCCTGTGTAGTGGGAGTTTGCCCTCCCATGTAGAGATTGTCGCTGATGGAGAGATGTTCTTTCTGCCCCGGATACGAAGTGAGATTGGAGAGCATCTCGTAGTCAGGGACGGGAACATGTTCCTCTCAGGAATGCAAACCCTCACCATCAGCGTGAACTGTGTGGGTGTCATGGGCAAAGGTTTAGCTTCGAAGGCGAAGTATCTGTTCCCCGATGTCTACGGCGTGTACAAAGACCTGTGTCAGAAGCATCAACTTCGGTTGGGAGAGCCTTACCTATACAAGCGTGAGGAGAGTTACGACCTGCTTGACACCCCGGAAGACGTGGAATCACCAAACGATAGTGTCTGGTTTCTTCTCTTTCCGACAAAAGGCCACTGGAGTGAGAAAGCGAGCTTGGTCGACATAGAGAAGGGGCTGGAGTGGTTGGTTGACAACTACGAGGGAGAAGGCATCGAGTCTCTTGCAGTCCCCGCACTCGGTTGTGGACTTGGAGGGCTGAGATGGGAAGATGTGTCGAAGGTACTCTATCGGCATCTAGGTAAGCTGTCAATTCCTGTCGAGATTTATCGGCCTGCGTAGTTCGAGAGCCTGACGCAGATTGCTCCCATATCCTCCAACTTGCTTTCTGCTCGGGGGCAAGCTCAAACAGAGTGGGCCTGAAGGGGCCTGAACCTCAATATCGGCCAGATTATGGCAATGCCCGAACGCGAGCGGCGGGAGCGTAGGCATCTTCTTTCGCCTCGACAAACTATGTTCTGCTGTCATATTACTTCCGAACTACGGCCTCGTGAATTCTCTAAGCATTTTTCTGAGATTTCTCTGAACATTCTCTGAACACTCTTCTGAACATTTTCTGAAGACTTCTCTGAAGATTCTCCGAATATTTTTCCGGGCCAGACAGTTACCTGTATTCGGTCACCTTATGCATACCGCCTAAATCACCGGTATTGTAGCCTAATCGAGCCTGATTGATTCTCGAGTCTGCGAGCGATGCTACTTCACCACGCCTTGCCTGACGTGGTCCTCGAACATGATCGCGAGTCCTATCCTTGCTCCGACCAAGAGTCTCATAACGATATGCTCGTAGTCTCGCCAGGCGTTCTCAACCGCTTTGTCCCTCATTTGACTGACTCCGCTTCGTGGTTTTGCTGGTCACCAAGGCGAGTTCGAATCCCTTCAGACCCACACAATGGTGAAGAAGAGACAGAAGAAGACTTGTGTCCCTCGCCTCGGAGAAGCCCACAGCGAAGGCAACCTGAGAGGTCGTCGGACTCAGTTGAACTCGTGTGTCTATTTGCCGACCTCGACGCTAGGGATATATACCATTCCCAGAATGGAGAGAGGTGAAGTGACTCAACACAAGAAGAGATTCCAAGCACTGTCCCTGTTCTCAGGTGGGATGGGGTTCGATATTGGGCTGTTCCAGACTGGTAGGTTTGAAATCAAAGCTTGCGTGGAGAAGGTTCCCGCTTTTTGTGAGACGATCCGAAGGAACCGAGATTCTGGGCGGATTGACCCCCACATCAAGGTCTACGAAGGCGACATAAAGAAACTGGACCCCAGCCAAGTCATGGCAGACCTCCAGATTGAGAAGGGTGAAATCGATGTCGTGGTCGGAGGGCCTCCATGTCAGAGCTTCAGCACCGCTGGAAGGAGAGGGACAGTTCAGGATCCAAGAGGTTCCCTTCTTTGGGAGTTTTTGCGGTTTGTCGATTCAATGAGGCCGAAGATGTTCCTAATGGAGAATGTGAGGGGATTAATGTCCGCTGCCGTGAGGCACCGGCAAATAAGCGAACGCCCGGACAAAGGTGGCCCTCCTTTGGCCGTCGATGAGCAACCAGGTTCGGTTATCAGACTCTATCTAGGCGATCTTCATGACCAATATCGGATGGATTGCTTTGAGGTGAACGCAGTTAACTATGGTGTTCCTCAGATGCGAGAGCGGGTCATTTTCATTGGCAACAGGTACAATCGAATAGTAGATTTTCCCAGGCCCACTCATGCTAATGTGCAACCCGACAACTCGGAATGGTTCACATCTGAAGAGAATCGAATGAAACCATTCAGTACGATTGGCGAGGCTTTGAACGGACTGAATGAGAAGAACCCTGTAGTGTTGGATTTCAGTCCGAGGAAGAAGAGCTATCTCTCAATGATACCGCCGGGTGGCAACTGGCGTTCTCTACCAGATGAAGTAGCAAGAGAATCGATGGGAAGGGCGTATTACGCAAAAGGAGGAAGGTCAGGCCGGATCCCCGTCGAACGACCGAGGAGATTGTGAAGAAAGCTGCTCTGGCCTGCTGGTTTCGAGTCCGCTATACGCAATCCTTCACCGAGGAAAAGGACACATGGAGAAGGCCGCGAAAAGTCCGTTCGATCTGCCTCGACAAAATAGAGCCGCTGGTGGAGAGCCTGAGGGACCTCCGTGCGGGAGGCGTGGAGGTGACCATGCCCTGGGAGTTCTTTCGAGAGGAGAATCCCCCAGAGTTCAAAGGAATCCTGCGCTCTCCGGACTTGAGAGGGCCTTTGCGGCTTCTCATCTATCAGAACAAGGAGGCTGAGTGGATCCGTCCGAGTCTGCTCGAGTGGGACGCGTATCTTGAACACGTAAGGAAGGAACTGGAGCCCTTCTACGATGCCTATGCTCAAGCGGTCTTTGAGAGCGTCGAGAGCGGAGGGATGACGAAGGAGCTGAAGGACTTCTACGA
>JAHIZT010000127.1 GCA_018814355.1 Candidatus Thermoplasmatota archaeon
AGGGAAGGTAGTTTTAGAGGCATTTGACTTTGGAGTCTACAATACGGCTGTGAGGCTTTCTCATCTGCCAATAGTCGCATTCTGGTCCTCGCTAGATTGCCTTGTCATAAAGAAATGTGAAACCCCTTAGGGTGAAAGAGCAAAAAGGGGCGTGAGCCTCAGAAAAGACCTCTATGTTGAAGTGTCCCTCGCGCCACATCTGAATCGTGTTTCTCGTTCTTTTGATTTGCCTCCGTTCGGGTTTCCCTCAAGTTGGGGTTCGGACATACCTCTATTCGCGGTCTACGCCGCACTATGGCAACTTCGTCCCTTGTCAGGGATTTGCCCCAATCCATAGGTCGCACTCGGAGTGCACTCTTTTCCCGGGGTCGGATCCGTGACTCTGATATGGCTCATGTCTCATGAGCATGAAGTAGATGATTCGAAGGAGTTTCCTCGCAGTCGCGACCGTGGCTATCCGCTTGCCACGTCGCTTCGCGACTCTCGCATGGAAGCTCGAGAGTTGCGATCCCGGATTGTATCGAGTGTGGACGTGGACAGACTCCGTGAGGATCCACCTCAGATACGCGGAACCATCCTTGCTGATGGCGCCATACTTGACGGACGATGCCGACTGGCTTACAGTCGGCACCAGTCCCGCATATGCGCACAGGTTCTCGGAATGGCGGAACCTGCGGACGTCGTCTATCTCCGCGAGGATGAGAAGAGCGCCGTAGAATCCGATGCCCGGAACCGTCGAAATGAGCTGGGCATCGCCTCTCCTCTGGAATTCAACCAGCAGCTGTGCATTGATTTCCTCGATTTGTGCCTGGACATACTCGAGGCAGTTCAGGCACGAAGACACTGTTGGAATCTCCAATGAGCGCATCCAGCGGGCGCTTCTCTGGGCGAACGGTGTCTTGAGGTTCTCAGGACGCCGTACTCCTCGTCTGAGGAGTTCGGCGTGGATTCGATTCTTGAGACTTGTAGACTGCTGGACGAGATATGCGCGCTGTCTCACGAGTTGCCTGAGATCGCGCATATCCTTGGGCGGGATCCAGGATCTTGGGATGAGGTTCGCTCGAAGTAGTTGAGCCAGGGTTTCCGCGTCGACCTTGTCGGTCTTGACCCTGGCTTCGGCTATCGCCCGGACCTTCAATGGATGAGCCAGCTGTACCTCGAACCCTCTCTTCTCGATGCCCTCGTAGATGAACTCCCACATGCCCGTCGACTCGATGACGAACTTGGCATCTTTGATGCCAGCTAGGAATACATCCAGGCTCTCATGTGTGGACGGGAACCTCTCGTTAGAGAGGGCCCGTCCTCGTTCATCGATCACGCACGCCTGACAGAATTCTTTATGCACGTCCATTCCTATGTACAGCATGGCCTACTCGCCTCCGATTCGTATTGAGGCACTGGGAATCCAACCTCGTTGCTACGAAATGGCGAGTGGCCTCTTCTACATACCATCCCTATGGGCTTTCCTGTGCTGGAGTAGACAATCTCAATCATGTCCTGCTGCATCCTGAGCCGACCTACTGGGAACGACCCGGTGACGCTGGCTCGAAAGATCGACAAACTCGGGGTGGGAAATTGAGTGTTGGCGTCAGTTTCCTGCTGGCTAACCCTGCGACGACAACAACATCGCACGTAGGCTCCATTATATCAAGAGAGAGAGAGAGAGAGAGAGAGAGACCGAAGTCTCTCGGCCCCCTGCGGTTTTTGCCCCCGCCGCAGGGCCCGGTGAAGGCATCACGACATGGTGATCGAGTCTCTACGGACTGGGACACGCCCGGGAAGATTGTTCACACCGGCGCTATTCTCTCGACGACAACAAATCGCCCAGGGCGCAGCTGATGACGTCGCCCTTCGGGATCCCTCTGAGATACTTGAGCTGCTCGAGCATGTGATTCAACTCGTCAGGGATTTGGACCTTGATCGTGACCATCTCTTGGTATATTGGGCGCCCAACTCTCCAAGTCTGAATCCGTTGCTCGACATCGAGTCCCTTTGAAATGCCACGTCCAGCAGCGGGGATTTGCTCGTTCAACCCCTGGTGTTGCGTTGAGATTCCAGCTTCCAGGAGCTCGCCTGTCATGGGTCCGCTTTCCCGAGCTTCTCCTTGATCGCGTCCCGGATGAAGGTCTCGATGTTGACCCGTCTGATGATCTTCATCTGCCACAATGAGACGTGCAGGTCCTTCGGCATCCGCACCGTCAAGACTGAGAACTGTTGATCCTCCGCCCGGCTCGCCTCCCTTCTGCGAAACGACAACGATGTCCGAGAGAATATAGGCTCGGTTCGAGAACAATGTCGGTGTGACGCTTTCCTTCGGCCGAACCGAAGTGCTACACTCAGGATCCATGTCTGGAAGGTATGCCTTACCCGAAGCGGAGGGGGCAAAAAACCGAGGGGGGCCGAGAGACCCTAGGTCTCTCTCTTCTCTCTCTCTTGAACAATACAGGAAATCCATAGCATACGCATCCGATAGACATGGGGCCAGCAGGAAAACGTCGTATGCTATCATGTTAACCTCTCCAGTTTGCGAGCCAGTGAGGTCTCGGGGCATCTGAAGATCCGTTCGAGGTCGGTCAGGGAGAGGGGCACCTTGACGGTCGGTGTGAAGTTCGACACTCGGGATTCGTACCTGATTACTTTCCGGTCTGCTTTCTTCGTACAACAACAACGAGTGACACATAGTCGCCGATTTCATACTCCGTTTCTTCAACCACGTAGTCTCTTGATTCCAACTGATATTCTCGCTCTTCCTCGATGAATCTCTTCACAGAAGCACGAATCTTCTTGTTGATGCCAGATGTTCTACCGAATAGGAACACAACTGGTACCATGTCAACTCTGAATCGAATCAGGATTTCGGACACCACTTCGTCAGCGGTCATCCTGGAGTTCACGAAAACCGCATAGTCCATGTGCTCGAGGCAGGCGTTCCAGAGGTTCTTGGCTGCCAACTTGTCCGACCAAGTTCCTGCGTACTCTATGTACTCAATCAAGGGCAACATGAACCTCTCAAGCAAACCACTTCCGTAGAAGACGTAGATCCTATTGCCTCGTTCGCCAAAACGGGTTCGAAGCGAACGTCGCAACTCGCCTGCTTTAGGCCCGTAACCCAACAGTTCATGCTTCTTGATGGCCAGGGCCGCAGAAAGGGCACTCAAGTCATCGAGGCCGATTATGTCCTTCAGGCCCTGCAGAAGATACCTGTTTTCCTCCTGAGTTCCTAGTGCAAGCATGTCGTGTCCCGCGAGGTCGGCTCTTGTGAACCCTCCCACTTCCTTTTCGTTCATCTTGACAAGGTTCTTGATTTCTTCAGCATTTCCAGATTCGAGCATTAGATGCGTGTTGTCGGGACCCATGATGTACACATCGCCGATCACAATCGTGCCGGCCCTCACCTTTTTGGCATGGAAGCTACCCGAGCTCTTTGGCGCATACTTGAAAAGATCCCCTTCAATATTGATGCCAAGTCTTGCTGAGATGCCCTTCAGTATGTCGCGAAGGGCCATACATGCTCACACAAGTTTTACCGAGAAATCATGGAAGCAAGTCGGGTCGTCACAATACACCGCAATTGAACCAGGGAGTATCCTACCGACGTTCTCTGTTGACATTATCCTGTCGCATCGGTGGCACTTCAGCGGGGTGCCATTTTCAGCTAGAATCTTGCCTTGTTCGACCCTGTGTCCGGTTGCCACGAGGGCTGCTTCAGAATCTTCCTTTGAGAACGCCATTAAGATGACATCTCTCTTCTTTGGCATCCTTGCACCTGTCCCTACCGCAATAGCTTCGTCCGAAGCATATGCCACGTGATAATAAACTTTGCTCCGTGACTCTTATGCCTCACCCAGGCGTATCACGAACGACCATCCGGGGTGGAATATCAAATAAAGTAGTCCGTATATATACTCATCCCCAGAATCCCTACGGGTCAGCACATATCTTGGATGCGAATCTGCGGGGATCGAGCTGGAGTTGTGAATCCGCGCAGGTGGACCGCCAAACGTTTATGATAGTGCATCGGTATCTCGAGCTGGTGGTTCGGAATGAAAAACGATCAGAGTGGACAGATCCCTTTGACGGCCCTAGTAGTACTCGTGGGCCTGGCAATAATCATCATCGGCCTTGCTATTGTAAACAACGACATCGGGCACGGTCTCATATGGATAGGCACTGGTGCAATGGTTGGTGGGTTTGGAGGGTATGCCTTTTTCAAGCATCCCCTGTTCATCGTTGAAGGAAGTTCGGGGGTAGTGCTGGTCCTGGTCGGGGCACTTATTGAGAGCGTCCTCTAGCGTCTTCATTCCGAACCTCTATGACCTCGTGGCCTATCAGCCACCATTCTGGATGGTTGGACGACGATGGGACTTGGGATTTCCCCCTTCCTCCTCTCGTTCTCGACGTTCTCCAAGACTCTTCGAGTAAAGGGAT
>JAHIZT010000128.1 GCA_018814355.1 Candidatus Thermoplasmatota archaeon
CATCCCCCGGTCCGGGTTTCAGTCCCTTCCCGCCGGAACTGCAAAACCGAGCCCAATCAGGGGCCTCCTTCAGGCAATATCGGCAATTGGTTCTGTTGCATTATCGGGTGGTGACCTCTAGGTCACACCGACAACGCCACTCGTTCCATTCGGCTCCGACCGTGCGGCCATCGCTGGCTCGTATAGGATCATCATCGCGTCATGCTGGAATGCGCCGGGGTCGAACCGTAGACCCCCTGCCACCTCCAATCCCTTGGAGACGGCTGTCTGCAGCAGGTTGATGCTGGCGTTTATGTGTCTGTCTAGGTGCCAGCCGCACTCACATGCGAACTCAGTGCCCATTCGGGAATCTTGTATCCTCCCACATGCCGGGCACTTTCTGCTGCTGTATCTTGGATCAACCTTCACAACCGGGATCCCTCTCCATTGTGCCTTGTACTCGATGATCTGGTGTAGCTTCCTTCGGGGCCAAATGCTCAAACGACGATTCATCCCCCTGCCGCTGTTCGGCTTGAACCCCTTCAGATCCTCGAGCACTACCGTCGACCTCTTCCGTTCGGTGAATGAGAGCACCGCGTTCGCCACATGATGTAGCCTGTACTCGATGCGGCGGTGCTCCCTAGTTCCCTCTCTCCGACACAGGGAACGCGAGGTCCGTCTATCGTGCGCCTTCTTCTTCTGGAGTCTCTTCCGTCGGTAGTGATGCCGTTGCTGGATGGTGGATACATCGCGATAGTCTGCCTTCACGGCCACTGCGTTATCGCCTTTGACGAACACTCCATCAAGGCTTCGCTCGTTCGTGTCTAGCGAGAGTACAGACTCGGGAATGTAAGGCTTGGGAGTTGCCTTCCTGAAGGCGATGATAACTCGGTCTGGAAGAAGCGTCATCGATCCAAGGGAGAGGGTGTTGTCGTCGAGATACTTGCGATGATACTGGCTCACGACCAGGTTGAGCTTGACGTGGCATCCTGCCCTGATTGGTAGGTCAATAACGCCGTTCTCTCGGTCGAGCCTGTAAGCCTGATTATCGGCCTTCATCATCAATCGCTTGACATATGGAATGCTTGTGGCATTCCCTCTGCTGACGCGCCTGCGATGGTTCCTGAGGATCCCCGCGGCCACCTCGAACGAGGAGACGAGATGCTTGGCATACATCCTCGGATGCTCTTCCCGGAAGCTCTTGTAGACCAGCTTCGAAAGGGCGTTTCTCGAGGTCACCCGGGCTTGAAGGCCTGCGCGTATCGCACTGTTGACGGCCAGCCTGAAATCCTCGAGCAGGAACCTCGCTTCGGGAGGGAGGCCGGAATCCAGACGGAAGACGATGCCTTTGAACAGCATCTCCTCCCTCAAAATCATTGTTCTATTAGACATGGCGGACTACAGGTAGCTGCAGGAACAGAGGAAGCCTCCTAGTCGTCATTTCCACCACCCGAGTTTTGACGGAACCCCATGTCGGCAACCCTTAAATAGGACATCGATATTAGATGGCCCGAAGAGCGGTCTGACGGCCATAGTGGCGGGGCCACACCTGGTCTCATTCCGAACCCAGAAGTTAAGCCCGCCTACGTTCTTCGTGGTACTGAGGTGCGCGAGCCCTCGGGAAGCCCAAGGCCCTTCGGGGCCTCTTGGCCGTAGCGGCTAGATACGCTAGCCAGGTACCTTCGGGTACAGGGTGAACCGTATTGTTTGAAACCGCTACGGGCTTGGTAAGCTGTCAGCCACTCTTCTTTTCCATTCTTCATATGTGCGGTCCGGACCCTGGTACTCACCGCGAAGGGTTTATATGAGCACAGATGGTTTTTCCAGATGGAGCTGGCCCAATTGGCTTTGACCGAAGAGGAGAAATTGATTCTTGTAGCCATCCTCGCCATCGTCATGCTCTTCGTGGTCCTCTTCGAGATCAGGTACATGCGCGGAAAGAGCAGGGAGGTCAGGCGCTCGTCCCAGAGGAAGGACGAGGCGTTCAACTCGATCCACACCACGCGCTCGGTCATCAACGCCATGCAGCGCCAGGGAGCGATCACCGGCTCGGCAGAGCAGCTCGTCAGCCAGGCTAAGCTTGCAATGCAGAGAGGAGACTACGACAGATGCGAGACGCTGTGCCAGAGTGCCAGGGACCAGCTGACCGGCCCGCCGTCCAGAAAGCAGGCTGCAGGTATTACAGCGCAGGAATCCGTTGTCGAATCCGAGCGCCTGGAGAAGATCGCTGAGAGCATCCTGTCCTCGAAGCCCGCATCATCAAGGGCCGACTCATACAAGGGCACAAAGCTGTCGTTAGATGAGGACGGGAACTACCTGAGCGCCAAGTTCGAGATCTCCAGAGCGAAGGCGGACATCGGTAGGGCGGTCGAACACGGGTCTGAGACTGGAGCGGCACAGAGCTTTCTGACGGATGCGGAATCCGCCTTCGTCACCGGCAGCTATGCCAAGGCACTCTCGCTTGCGCTCAAGGCCCGGAAGGCCATAAGCCAGGAAGCAGAGGGCGAGACCATACCTCTCAAGGCCGGCTATGAACCCGAAGAGCCTGAGGCCGAACCGACAGCGGAGGAGATGTCCTCCAGGGTCGAGGACGAGTGCACTAGCTGCGGAGCCCCAATCGAGCGCGGAGATGCGTTCTGCCACAAGTGCGGTGCGAAGTCTCAGAAGGAGCGGATCTGCAAGTCTTGCGGGACGAAGCCGAGAGCTTCGGACATGTTCTGCCGGAAGTGTGGCTCCAGAGTGGACTAGGACTTCCCGTGTTTGTTCTTCACTATGATGGCTGCTAGAGCGCCCGCGCCGAACCCATTGTCTATGTTGACCACACCTATGCCGCTCGAGCAGCTCGAGAGCATCCCAAGAAGCGCTGCGATGCCTTCGAAACTCGCTCCGTAGCCAACGCTCGTGGGGACTGCTATGACCGGCCTGCAGGTGAGGCCCGCGACGACGCTCGGAAGGGCTCCCTCCATGCCTGCGAGAACGATGATCGCATCTGCGGAGTCGAACTGCCTCATGTTGGATGTCAATCTATGGATCCCTGCGACCCCGACATCGAAAAGCCTCTCCACCTTGCATCCGAGCAGCTCGCAGGTGACGGCTGCCTCCTCAGCAACTGGTATGTCAGAGGTCCCCGCGGTGATGACAAGGACCTTTCCGACATTCGGTTTCTTGGCCACCCCGACAGTCACTATCCTTGCCTCGGGGTACCACTTGACCTTCGGGCCGAGCTTATCCCTTAGTTTCTGATACTGCTTCTCCGTGATACGGGTGAAGACGGCCTCGTCCTCCCTGGACAGGATGCGCGCAGCTATGTCGATGATCTGTTGGTCTGTCTTGCCGGGCGAATAGATTGCCTCGGGGATACCTTTCCTCAGCTCCCTGTGATGGTCTAGCTTTGCGAACCCGAGGTCGTCGTAGGGGAGCGTCCGCAGATGCTCGAGTGCTTCCCCGACCGTGCACTCTCCCTTGCTGAGCCTGTCAAGGACCTTCTCGATCTTCTTGGGGTTCATCTGACCAGCACCTCGTTCAAGCTCCCCATCCGGTAACCTTCCAGGTCGAGGGCGACATATGTGAATCCGAGCGACCTCAGTTTCTTGGTGATTGTGATTCTCGTCCCAGGTGATGCAAGCTTCGACAAGTCCTTCGGTGAGACCTCGATTCGTGCGATGTCTCCATGGATCCTGACTCTCACCTCATCGAAGCCTTTCGCCTTGAGGAACTCCTCGGCCTCCTCAATCATCGTCAGCTTCTCCCGCGTGATCATCTCTCCGTAGGGGATCCGGGACGCTAGGCAAGGGCTCGAGCTCTTGTGCGCAGTGGGCAGTCGGAGCGTTTTCGATATCGCTCTCACATCGGCTTTCGTCAGCCCTGCCTCTGCGAGAGGACTTCTCACACGCATCTCCTCCTTTGCCCTGAGCCCTGGCCTGTAGTCATTCTTGTCATCTGCGTTCGATCCGTCGATGATCTCGGTGAGCCCCCTCTCGTCAGCGATGCCCCGGATATGCTTGAGGTCGTCGAGCTTGCAGAGGTAGCATCTGTCTGGCGGATTGGTGATGAATGATTTGTCGTTCATAGGGTCCACATTAACAACCAAATGCCTAATGCCGATCTCCTGGGCGACAGCCTTGGCATTTCTCAGTTCTGACGCTGGGTACACGGGGGAGTTGATGGTGATTGCCATGGTCTTCTTCCCAAGCTCGTCCTTGGCGATCTTTGCGACGAGCGTTGAGTCTGTCCCGCCGGAGAAGGCGACTGCCGCTGAACACATGGAGCGGACGATGTCCCTCAACCTTGCCATCTTTCTATCGAGCGTTCTCATGGCATGTCTGGCAATGTCCTGCCGCTATTTCAACGCTAGTGGGTCAAGCTCCGCGGACGGTACCGTTCCGGCTGTGACGACAGGCTGCAAGATACGCCTCAGAACGGCCCCTATTTGGTAATCAATATATACAGACGAGCGACGTTTGAAGAAGGCCAGCTGAGCTTTGGAGGAAAGCATGGCAGAGGAGAACACCGTTTACATCGGTAAGAAAGCTACAATGAACTACGTCCTCGCCGTGGTGTCGCAGATCAATGCTGGTAGCGACAGCGTGGTAATCAAAGCGAGAGGACGCGCCATAAGCAGGGCTGTGGACGTTGCGGAGATCGTGAGGAACAGATTCGTCCGGGGACTGGCATACAAGGATGTGAAGATAAACACTGAGTCCTTGCCAGGCCACGACGGCGGAAACGCAAACGTCTCCTCGATCGAGATCTACATGGCCAAGTAGACCTCATGGGACGATTGGTGGTTGGTCCGAGCTCAGGCACCTTCAGGGCAATCCTTTGAATTCTTCTCCCCAGGGTGTTCGTGTAGTGGCCCATGCATGACGTTTATCATAGGCTATGTCGATTGGCCGTACAGGAGAGCGCGTTGATCTGTCAGGTGACCCGATGATTCTCGTGAAGTTGGGCGGAAGCGTGATCACGTACAAGGCGAAGCTCAGGACCTTCAAGCGGTCATCGTGCGACAGGCTTGCGAAGGAGCTGAGCATAGTCAACGCGCCTCTCGCAATCGTCCATGGCGCTGGCTCTTTCGGGCACATCGAGGCCAAGAAACACAGCCTCCACAAGGGTTTCAGGGCCAACTCACAGCTCCATCATGTCGCCGCTGTCCAGCGGGATGTCAGAGAGCTCAATCTGAGGGTATTGGTCTCTCTCATCGACAACAGCATCAGAGCGGTGTCGGTACCTCCCGCATCGGCAGCGAAGTTCCGCGGGGGCATGATCAGGAAGTTCGAGCCAGACACATTCGGACAGATGTTCGACCTTGGACTGACGCCAGTGTCTTTCGGTGACGTGGTCCCAGACGAATCTATGGGCTTCTCGATATGTTCGGGCGACCTGATGATGGAAGCAATCGCGAAGGCCTTCAGCCCCAAGCTCGTAGTATTCTGCGCTGACGTCGACGGTGTATATGATAGCGATCCGAAGCGCAACAAAAAGGCAAGACTAATCCCCGAGCTTGACAGTTCGAAGCTCGCGGATCTCAAGAGGACCGAATCCGCGAACGCTGATGTCACGGGCAGCATCTACGGCAAAGTCGAGCGCATGCTGGCCATCGCTCAGTACTGCGAAAAGTGTATGATAGTGAACGGCAATGTGCCGGGTAGACTGGGAAAGGCGGTGTCGGGCCGGGAAGTGGCCTCGACAGTTGTAGTCCCGGGATAGGTGTGCACATGTCGGGCGAGGGCGAGACGCCGGAGAGGCTCATTGAGCGCAGGAAAGGGGACCATGTCGAGATCTGCGCCAAGGAGGACCTGAGCCAGGACTACATCTACTGGGACGATGTCAAGCTCGTCCACAACCCGCTGCCAGAAGTGAACCTCGAGGACATCGACACATCCACGACCATCTTCGGACGGAAGCTGAAAGCGCCCCTCGTGATATCGGCAATGACCGGCGGTTACGGGAAGGCCGAGGCGATCAACAGGAGCCTGGCGTCCGTTGCTGAGCAGTTCGGCATAGGCATGGGAGTGGGGAGCCAGAGGGCGGCTCTGGAGAACCCGGACGTCGCACGCACGTACTCCGTGATCAGGGAGTTCGACATACCTCTGAGGATTGGCAATCTGGGCGTTCCGCAACTGATCAAGCAGGGCCTGAAGTCTGCGTTGGGGGTCGATGAGGGCAGGGCTGCGATGGAGATGGTGGACGCGCATCTTCTCGCGGTGCACCTGAACTATCTCCAGGAGATCGTCCAACCCGAGGGCGATACCAAGAGCAGGGGCGGTCTAGCGGCGCTCGAGAAATTCGCATCTGCTCTGCCCGTGATCGCCAAGGAGACTGGTGCAGGCATCCCAAGAGAGACGGCGCTCAAGTTGAAGAAGGCCAAGGTAAAGGGCCTGGATGTGGGCGGCCTGGGAGGCACGAGCTTTTCCGCCGTTGAATACTACAGGGCGAAGTCCGCTGGCGACTCCGGGAGGGTGAACATCGGCCGGACCTTCTGGGACTGGGGCATACCAACCCCGGTCGCAGTCGTTGTGGCCAACGTAGGCCTTCCGATCATATCCACGGGAGGGCTCAGGAGCGGGCTCGATGTCGCCAGAGCCGTTGCCATAGGCGCCGGATGCGCGGGCATGGCTGGCAGACTGTTGCCAGCTGCTCTCAAAGACAGGGAATCGGTCGCGGCCGAGGTGGGCACCATCATCGAGGAGCTGAAGGCTGCGATGTTCTTGGTCGGCGCGAAGGACATGCGGGAGCTGGCGGCCACCAAAGCGATCATCACAGGCCGGTCCAGGGAGTGGCTGGATCAGTTGTCGGGGTGACGGTCATGGTCTTTCCAGAGGAATACGAGGACAGGGTCAGAAAGATCAACGAGTATCTGATGCACACGTTGGATGTCATCGAGGACAAGAACCTCAAGGCGGCGATGGCGCACTATCCAGCGGCCGGCGGGAAGCGCCTCAGGCCTCTTCTCTCCACGATAACATGCGAGGCTGTAGGCGGGAAGGCCGATTCCGCGGTCCCGTTCGGGGTGGCGCTGGAGATCGTTCACAACTTCACGCTCGTCCACGACGATGTGATGGACGAGGACTACACCCGGAGGGGGATTAAGACCGTTCACGCGCAGTACGGGGTCCCGGAAGCGGTCCTCTCAGGCGATGCTCTATTCGCGCGCGCGTTTGAGGTCGTGCTCGATTCCGATGTCGAAGACGGGTCCCTGGTCAGATTGGTCCGCATACTTGCAAGAGCCGTGAGGCTTCTGGCAGAGGGACAGCAGATGGACATGGACTTCGAGGATGCAAAGATGGTGACCTCCGACCAGTACATGAAGATGATCGAGCTCAAGACGGCGGTGCTCTACTCGGCAGCCGCTCAGGGAGGGGCGATCGTAGGAGGCGCCTCCGATCACCAGGAAGACGCATTGGCGGAGTATGGCCGGCTCATGGGACTCGGATTCCAGATCTGGGACGATGTCCTGGACCTCGAATCGACTCAAGAATCATTCGGGAAACCCGTCCTCAACGACATCAGGAACGGCAAGAAAACGCTCATCGTGGTCCAGGCGCTCGAGGACCTCAGTGGGCCGGAAAGGACAGAGTTCCTATCCATTCTCGGGAACAAGAAGGCGACCAAGGGGCAGCTTGAGAGGGCCAGGGATATCCTTGAGGACGTGGGCGCGATAGAACACGCGACCAAGGTCGCCGACGGACTCATCAAAGAGGCCAAGGACCAGCTCAAAACCCTCAAGGACTCGCCACATAAGAAGGGTCTGATGGCCTTTGCAGACTACATGGTAAAGAGGAAGACCTAGACGACGCCGGTCTTCGTGAGCTTGAAGTTGGCGTTCCTGCCCTCTTCGAGATGCCTGTGCTTTATGATGACGGCTCTTCTCGAGCCGGTGCCGACCTTGTCTAGTCTGACGATAGCTTTGGCGTTGTGCAGCAGGACATGGCCGCCCAGAGGTTCGAAGGTCCCCTTGTCTATGTCGGTGTAGACCTGTGATGTGAGTACTACGGGGATGTCCTTGCTCCGCGAGACCCCGAGCAGCTTCGCCAGCTGGGGGCTGAGGGACTTGCGAACGCCTCTCTCCTCGTCGTTCCTCGTCAGTCTGTAGTGTATGGTTGCGGAGTCAAGGATGATGACTCCTACCTCGAGCGAGCTCTCCGCCAGCTTGACCGCTTTGTCCACGAACTTCTCCTGCTCGTCAAAAGAGTGCGGTTCGAAGAACAGGATGTTCTTCATCACATCCTCGTAGTTTTCGCCCGCCATCTGTTGGAGGCGTTCGAGGGAGACTCCCTCGGTATCGATGTAGATCACCTTCTTTCCGGTGACCGCGACGTTCCTAGCGACCTGAAGGCATATGTTCGTCTTGCCCGTGCCCGCCTCGCCGAAGAACAGGGTTATGGCTCCACCTTCCAGGCCTCCTTCGAGGAGTCCGTCCAAAGCTTCAGAGCCTATGGGCAGGTGAACCATATGCCACGATTGGGGTGGTTGGTGATAAGCGTTACTAGTGCATGGAGCCGGACCGTGAAGCAGACCCGATTCAGACAATCTTATTATTGCGGAGCCCTTTCCAGCAACCGTGGCTGTTCACAGGGTCGGCGCCGAGGCGAAGTTGGACTCGGACGTATGGATGGGTAGGGACGTGGTGTTCAAACAGCGTGTCGTCAAGAGCTATAGGCACCCCACCCTTGACAGATCCCTCCAGAACTTCAGGATCAAGAACGAGGTCCGCCTTATGCTCGAGGCAAGGAAGGCCGGCATCGCCGTTCCGATAATATACTCCGTTGACCTCGCCGAGAACAGGATCGTCATGGAGGAGGTCAAGGGGGTGAGGGTCAAGGACGCCCTTGAGAACCTGCCGATGGACAAGGCCGAAGAGGTCTGCCGCAAGATTGGGGAGATCGCCGCGAGGATGCACATGAGCGACATAGTCCACGGGGACCTCACGACAAGCAACATGCTCCTTGAGGGGGACAGGATCGTTGTCATCGATTTCTCACTCGGTTCGAAGACATCGGAGCTCGAGGACAAAGGCGTGGACATGCATCTGCTCGAGGAGGCTTTCCACTCGGCCCACTACAGGCGGAGCGAGCTCTACGAGACCGTGAAGGATTCATATGTCAAGGCGTATCCCGGAGGGGCCGAGGTCCTGAAGAAGGTCAAGGAGATCGAGAAGAGGGGGCGGTACACACGCAAAGAATAGCCTTCGTCACCAGCAACGACGGCAAGTTCAGGGAGATCTCTCAGCAGATGAAGGAGCACGGATACGAGATCGAGCACATCAAGACGACCTATCCAGAGATACAGACGGATACCCTCGAAGCGACGATCGTTCCAGGACTCATCTGGCTGATGGAACGATACAACCGTCCGTTGTTCATAGACGACTCCGGCCTGTTCATAGACGCGCTCAAAGGCTTCCCGGGCGTGTTCTCGTCCTACGTTTTCAAGACGATCGGATGTGACGGTATACTGAGGCTCATGGAAGGCGTGAAGGACCGGTCTGCCAGGTTCGAGTGCTGCATAGGATTCATGGCGCCAGGGAAGGAACCTCACATGTCAAAAGGGCTCGCGAAAGGCTCGATTTCCGAGAAGAAGGCCGGAACCGGCGGTTTTGGATACGACCCAGTGTTTGTGCCAGAGGGTGATTCGAGGACATACGCCGAGATTGAGGTGTCAGAGAAGAACAGGATATCTCACAGAGGCCGGGCGATTGAGCAGTTCTTGAAGGACCTGCCCAGGCTGATGCCATAAAAGGAACAGAATCCTTTTAATGAGGTCTGCGTTAATCTGGTGCTCATAGCACACCATGGGGTAGTGGTCTAGCTTGGTATGATACGTGCTTTGGGAGCATGAGGTCATCGGTTCAAATCCGATCTACCCCACCATCACTTTGTCTGGCTGGATTTCAGTTCCGCCCAATTGAATCCAAATTCGAAGGATGAGGGAAATCGATTGACGAACCCGACAGAGCCAGGGCAATTCAATCGGAAGGATTTGAATAATGGTATCAGTATCACCAGGACGCTAAGAGGCAGACGGTGAATGCTCTCTCTTTCCTTAGGTACGCCCTTGTTTCCGTGGTGAGGAACCGGAGAAGGTCCCTCTTTGCGATGGTCGGCATAGCCCTGTCGACTTCGCTCGTCGCCGGCTCTCTGATCGCAGTGGACACATCTGCCTCCAGTATGCTCCACATGGCGATTGGCCCGACCACGGTGGATTTTGTGGGCAAGGATTACAATTACTCTCCAGACACGAGCTACGACCTCTCCAGCAATGACCAAGCTGTGGGGATGATCGAGAGCGTCAACGGCATCGATGAGGCAACCTACTGGCTCAGATCGAACGGCTGGAGCCTGCGTAATTCACAGGGCCACGAGTATCTCAGCTATCTTGGCGAATCGTACCTGGCCTTCGCGAGTCCTGATAGCCCGTTGTTCCTCAAGGCAAACAACATCCATGGTGAGATGCCCGCCCAGGGTTCGGCCGCTATACCGAAGTCTGTCGCCCTGGGCCTTGGCATAGGGATCGGAGACGAAATCGTCTGTTCCTTGGAGCAGATCTCTCTGCATTTCGACCCCGTCCTCCAGATGCGGGTTTACGATCTAGCATACCTGAATTTGACCTTCCCAGTCTCGCAGATTTGGACACAGGACAAGTCGGTCGCTCAGTACCAGGAAGACCGCCCTGATCTCCAGGATGAAAAGGTGGTTTACCTGAACAACATCGACGGGTTTGAGCCTGTTGTTTTCAGTCTCGTCTCATACCCGACGGTGATGAACTCCACCGCTCTTGAGTTCCTCTCATCCACCTCCTCGCAACCCGAGCTCAGCTACCTCGTCTGGACTGATCGCGACACCGTCATCAGCATAGCAGATATCCAAGGCTCCATTGACAGGCTGGAATCGATTCAGGCCCAGCTCAACGAAATCGGCTCTCTGTCCGGCTTCTATGTTGGCGACAGTAGGCTGGAGAATCAACTGAGGGGCCTAGACTCTGACTTGGAGTCGATGAAGTATCTTTTCCTTGAGCTATCACTACCAGTATCGGCCCTGGGAGTGTATCTCTCCGTGATTGGAGTGGATATGGGGGCGAATTCTCGCCGGCGGGAGGCAGGGATATTGAAGGCCAGGGGTGCATCCAACAGGCTTGTGATGTCCTACCTTGTGATCGAGGCGGGAATACTCGGAGCGTCAGCGTCCTTCATAGGCCTGCTGCTGGGAGTTGTCGTGAGCCGGCTACTGTTCGGTGCGGTTCCTTCATTCTCTGCCGGAGGCACGTCTTCGGATTCGTTTTGGACCGTTCTCAACATCGGACCAATGACAATCGAACTGGCAATGCTCTTCGGCATCTCTCTGATGTTCATATCGTCATTCAGGTCCTTCAGCAAGATATCCGCTGCAAGCGTCAGGGAATCGATCCACCATTACTCCACTCTGTCGGCTCGCGAGGACTACAGTCCCGATGCAGACATCGTACTCATATCCTTCTCGTTGCTGAGCGTGGCCAGCATCCTGATCACGGCAGACGCAGCGCTGAGGAGCGGATGGTCATGGTTGACGGAACTCATACTCGGCAGCGTTCTGATGTGGGGAATACTCCTTTTTCCTTTCATGCCGTTCTTTCTCTCATTCGGCGTGGTAAGGCTCCTTACCAGAGGGTCGAGGAAGCTCTACTCCAGGTTCGCCTGGTTCGTAAGACCCTGGACGAAGGAGCTACATAATCTGGTCCGTAGGAACATCCTGAGGAATCCCAGGAGAGCCTCCAACCTCGGCGTGTTGATCGCGCTCGCCCTCGCTTCAGGACTGTTCGTCTCTGTCACAATGGAGTCGACGATAGCATATCAGCGAAGCGTTGTGACTTACAGCACCGGGTCAGACATGAAGGTCGAGAGCCATTGGTATGGACGCGGTGTGGCTACTGACAAGCGGCTCAACCTCAGCAAGCTGTCGGACTTGAACGTCATTGAGGGAGTCCGCGCGACATCATCCAACATTGTTCTCAACGCGCGGTTGCCTCAGAGCGGAGCTAGTGCGGATGTGTGGATGGCTGTGATCAACAGCGCGGACTATGAGAGGACCGTGAAACCATCAGATCGGTATTTCATCGGGGGTGGCAGCAGTCTGCTTGAGGAGCTCAAAACCAATGGAACAGCTCTCGTTGCGCAGCATGTCCTTAGCAGCTACTACTTAGTGATTGGTGATCTGCTCCGGGTGAACATCTCCTATTCCTATTGGAGTCAGGGCATCTTGAACGAGGTGAGTCACGAGTTCCTCCTGACAGTGATAGGAGCGGTCAAGGGCATGCCAGGTTTGTCGTCAGCGGACATGTACGTCGACACGCACTCGATGGAGTGGCTCTTCGCCCAGAACATCGGCGGAGCCGCATTCTACGTGGACTCCATCATCTCACTCTCCAGAGGGACAGATCCTCACGGTGTTGGGGACGCTGCTGCGTCAGTGTTCGCGGAAGCCGGACTGGAACCGAAGATCTACATCGCTGCTGACCTGATAGCCCGCGCCGAACACGATCCAGGCGACGGCGCTTTGAGGGGCTACCTCTACATGGAATACGCCCTGTCAATCGTCATTGTGTTCGTCGGCGTGAGCCTCCTGATATTCGTCTCTGTCGGGGATCGGGAACGGGAGTTAGCATGTATCATAGCAAGGGGATCCTCGAGCTCCCAGATGAGGAGGATACTGATGGGGGAGTCTGTCACTCTCATGATCCTCGGCGTGGTCATCGGTTCGTTGGTAGGCTTGTTGGCCGCGTACCTGTTCAACACCCTGAACCCGTCCTCACTCGTTCCGAGGACGATGGAGTTTGCAGGCGTTTCGTGGGCGATGCTGATCGTCTCGATCGTTTCAATCCTCCTATCGTCATTGCTCGCGACAATGCGAGCTGGCAAAGTGAGGTTGGCTGAAGTCTTGAGGATTCGAGGTGGCTGAACTGAAAGGCCTCGTTGTCGCGGTCGAAATGGGCAGAGGCGAAGACTAGATTCTACTGGTTGGCGGCGTGGCTGCGATTGTCGGGTCTCTGGTTCCCCTGATTTCGCTCCTGTTTGCAGGTTACAAGATCCTCATGGGCATCCTCGGTTCATTGGCGGTCAGCGCGGTCGCACTGTTTGGCATAGGCTGGTACAAGGCGAAGATGACCGTTGGAAGGCCGCACAGGAGCGGACTCCAGATGCTCATGATCGGGATATCGTCCGCTCTCGCCGGCTTCGGTGTTGCTTACCTCGTCAGCGGCGGCAAAGGGCTCTAGAGGTTCACTGGAATCTCTCAGGACTCCTTCCTTGAAATGAACTGGCAGTATCCGAAGCTGATAGGTCCTTTCTTCGTCGTCTCGCAGGGAAACTCGGGGCAATCGAAGCACAGCTTCACGCCTTTCGTGTGTGCGCAAGTGGCGATGGCGCAGAACTTGTTCGGCTGAGGAGCGCATCCCTCCTTCCCGTGCGGACATGTGCCCTTGGCCATCCTCGGACACTTCTCGCATGCTATCCCGCAGACTCCGATCTTCACGGTGCCACCGTTCAAGGACATCCACACGCCAGAATATAAGATGGCATTCTGGCGGGAGCGGCCGCAGGCGGTCGTCTCAACTAGACACAACCTATATAGGGGGAGTCCATACCGCAATTTAAGAAGAGGCCTTTCCGGAGGCCTGACTGTGATGAGAAGGTACAAGGATATCCCGCTTTGGAAGAACGTCAGCCCGAAACAATGGACTGATTGGAAGTGGCAGGTCAGGAACCGCATTACCGATGTGGAAACGCTGGCACAAGTGATCAACCTCACTAAGGAGGAAGAGAACGAGATAAGGAACTCGATGAAGTACCTGCGCATGGCCATCACCCCATACTACGCGACGCTGATGGACCCGGACGACCCGACGGACCCCGTCAGGCGCCAGGCGGTCCCGACCTCGAACGAACTCCATGTCACCAAGGACGAGATGGAGGACAGTGTGGGAGAGACGGTCGACTCACCTCACGAAGGGTTGACTCACAGATACCCCGACAGGGTGCTGCTGCTCATAACGGATCAATGCAGCATGTACTGCAGGCACTGCTGCCGCAGGAGGATTGTCGGCCAGACTGACCATCAGCGGAGCTGGGAAGAGATCAAGGAAGGCATCGACTACATCCGCAACACGCCTGAGATAAGGGATGTGCTCCTCTCTGGCGGCGATGCCTTGCTGGTCTCCGATGAGTTCCTGGAGAAGGTCATCCGCGAGATCAGGAAGATCAAGCACGTGCAGATCGTGAGGATCGGCACGAGGACACCGGTCGTGCTTCCGTACAGGATCACTCCTGGTCTGGTCAAGATGCTCAGGAAGTATCATCCGATCTGGCTCAACACGCACTTCAACCACCCGAACGAGATCACGCCTGCGTCGAAGCGCGCGGTGGAGATGCTCGTGGATGCGGGCATACCCGTCGGCAACCAGACGGTGCTTCTGAAGGGCGTCAACGACTGCCCGACGATTATGAAGAAGCTCTGCCAGGACCTCACATGGATTAGATGCAGGCCCTACTACCTCTATCAGTGCGACATCGCGAAGGGTCTAGAGCACTTCAGGACGTCCATCGCGAAGGGCATCGAGCTCATAGAGGCGATGAGGGGCCACACGTCAGGATTCGCAGTGCCGCAGTTCATCATAGATGCGCCCACGGGCGGCGGCAAGATACCTGTCGGACCACAGTACCTCATCTCGATGAGCGACAAGAGGGTCATCCTGAGGAACTACGAGGGAGGAATATTCCAGTTCCCGGAGGTCGAGGGCGACAGGACGAGCGTTTGCCCGCCATCGTGCAAGATGTGCAAGGACTACCCGCTCCTCGAATCCAAGGAAGGCGTCGCTGCGGTTCTGGCCGGGAAGAAGCTGTGTCTGGTCCCCGAAGGCACTCTCAGGGAGAAGCGCAGGAAGTCCTACCGCAAGGATTCCAGACACGTGCCGAAGTGCGAGGACTTCTGACCGCTGAGCCCACGAAACCACTATCTGCTTCTACTTTTCTTCGAGCGAAGCTTTCTTGATCGTGTAGTTGCCCGAGTGTCTGGACCAGTTGGTCTGAGCTTCCTCTATCTGTATCGATTTCGAGAAGTTCGGTCCGTCGAGAACGAATGTCTCGAGCTCCCCGCCCTCGCCGGTCACGCTGATTCGGTGCTTCTCCCGGAGCTTCTCGAGTTCCTTGATCGAGTGCGATGTGATGACCTTGCCTAGCCAGCCCTCATCGAACCCCTCCGCGTACACGCCGGCTATCATGAACTTGAACCCAGCTTGCACCATGTCCTCGAGGAGCGTCAACTGGTCCTTTCTCCAGAGAGGAGCGTACATGGGCTTGCCCAACCTGTGAGCGATCTCGTTCAGCCGGGACCATTGGTAGTCAGATGCTATGGCACCGCAGACGAATCCATCCGTGTCCTCCTCTGCCATCAGCGCCTCGACATCTCTGAGCTCCTCCTCCTTGAGCCCTGAGCTCTCCTTGTACTTGATCGCTATGTTCATTGACTCCGCCTGCAGCTTCGTCCAACGGATGTTGGGATAGTGGAACATGTAAGAATCAGATGCCTTGGGGACCACGGTGAGGAGGCTCATGACGTCCCATCCCTGCTGCTGAAGCAAGTAGAGCGCGTAGGTGGAATCTTTCCCTCCAGAGAAAAGAGCAGAAACCCTCATGGTCGGTTCCTGTTAGAAGTATTGTGTTGCTTCGCTATAAGTATGTTCTCTAATGAGGACTGGATTGCGTTTATATGAATGCACCTCGATGCGCCTGGACGTGTACTACTGTCCCAAGTGCGATCGAACAATCTCGAAGGGGCGTGTCGAGCAGGTGGACAGGGAGCTCAGGAGCAAGTTCGGGATAGACAAGCTCTCATCTCTTCGGTGTCCCGTGTGCGACACTGAGTACATGGATCTGGACAGAGTCAAGAAAGGGGGTATCGAGCATGTCGGGAAAAGCAGGAAGCAAACCGGTCCTCTATGAGGAACTCACAAGCGACAGCTTCGCGAAGATCGTGAAGAGGAAGCCATTGGTGATCGTGCCGTTCGGCTCCGTGGAGGAGCACGGCTCTCATCTCCCTCTCTGCACTGACGCCTTCCAGGCAGAGGAGGTCGCCAACAGGGTGGCAGTCCAGTTCGATGCAATCGTGTGTCCACCTGTTAGATACGGTGATTGTCGGTCGACCCGCAACTTTCCAGGGACGATATCGCTGAGCTTCGAGGCAGTCCAGGCTCTCGCCTGTGACATCGTCTCCGAGCTTGCGAGGAACGGGATCGATAAGGTGATGTTGCTCACAGGTCACGCTGGGACCACTCACATGGCAGCTCTGAAGTTGGGGGCTATGAGGGCGTTGGAGAAGAACCTTAGATTGAAGATCATGGTGCTCTCGGATTACGACCTTGCCTACGAGCTTCTGGGCAAGAAGTTTCCCAAGGATGACGGCCACGGAGGAGAAATAGAAACCTCAAGGATACTGAACATCAGGCCCGAGCTTGTCGCGAAGAGCCGGCCCAAGGGCAAGTCGAAACCGCCTGAGTACATGATCCTGCCGGACCCGGAGAAGTACTTCCCTGCCGGAATACGAGGCGATACGACTCGTGCAACAGCAAAGAAGGGTAAGTTCGTAGACGACTACGTCGTCGAGAAGCTCTGTGAACTGGTAGTGAAAAACTTTGGCCTTAAGAGGGTGTGAGATGTTGAACTTGAAAGAGAAGGCAGCGCGAGAGGCTGTGAAATACATCGAGGACGACATGGTCGTAGGTCTCGGCAGCGGCTCGACTGCCACCATAGCCATCAAGCTGATCGGCGAGATGGTCCAGCAGGCCGGCATGAAGATCGTTGGTATCCCGACCTCAAAGGAATCCGAGTCTATTGGCCGGTCCGCAGGCATACCTATCGGCGAGCTGAAGGCTCACACGAGCATCGACATAACGATAGACGGCGCGGACGAGGTCGACCCCGACCTCAACCTCACGAAGGGACTTGGTGGAGCGCTCGTGCGCGAGAAGATCGTGGCTGCATGCACCAATGTCGAGATCATCGTGGTCGATGAATCGAAGATCGTCGAGCGCCTGGGCCAGAAGTCCCCGGTCCCCGTCGAGATAATCAAGTTCTCACATGAGGCTACAATGCACAAGCTCGAGAAGCTGGGATGTACGCCGCAGCTGAGGATGAAGGATGGCGATAGATTCGTCACCGACAACGGCAACTACATTGCAGACTGCAGGTTCGTCATCATAGACGACCCGAAGAAGCTCGACATGGACATCAATCTTATCCCGGGCGTTGTCGACAACGGCCTGTTCATTGGCCTTGCGGACAAGGTCATAGTCGCGTCGAAAAGCGGTACGAGAATTCTCGAGAGACAGGGAATCATGAAGCCGAGGATCACTTAGCGAGCTCTTTGAGCTGCTTGATATTACTCTCTATCGACTCCATCTTCTTCCGCTCCTCAGACTCGACAATCTCGATGATCTTGTCGAAGGGTATCGAGAGCTTGTTGGAGTGGACCGGGCGACCCTTGCCCTCCTTCTTTATGTCGCGCTTCGAGACCCACTTCCTCCTCCGCAGCTCCTGCATCGCTATGGACACCTCGGGCTGCCTCAGGCTCGTGGCGCTCTCGATCTCGACGGACGTGGTCTCCTCCTTCTTTCTCAGGAAAACAAGCGTCTTGGCCATGTTCTTGGACAGGCCTGTGCGCATGAGAAGCTCGACAAGCATCTCATCTTTCTTGGTGAGCCCTTTGTCAGTCATATTACGTGCCTAGCCAATTATTATTTGACGTATATATATTCCTTTCCATGCAAGTTGCCGAATATTTACCGCGACGTCATGGATGCATTAATGGTCACGAGCAAGTCATCTGACGCACAAGATGGCTTGCAATCACTCTGGCAACACTTTAATATTAGTTCCCGCTTACTCGTGTCCTGCCCTGAGGGCCGCTGATCAGAATGAAGATGCCCAGAGTGACCAAGGAGTTCTGCCCGAAGTGCAAGAAACACACCGAGCACGAGGTCGAGAGAGTCAAGTCTCGGCCGAGGAGCGAGCTGAAGTGGGGGCAGAGGAGATACAGACGTGCGACCGCAGGCTACGGCGGTTTTCCGAGGCCCAAATACGAGGGCCGGCAGAAACCGACGGTGAAGGTCGCGCTCAGGTACAGGTGTAAGACCTGCAAGAAAGCGCACCAGAGGACATGTATCAGGTCGAAGACTTTTGAGCTGAAGGAGGCCTGAGGAATGAGCAGCCATATCCCAGCGCCGAAGAGCAGGTTCATCACGGTGAAGTGCCAGGATTGCGGCAACGAGCAGATCGCGTTCAACAAGCCTGCGACTCAGGTGAAGTGCAACGTGTGCGGAGCCACCCTGATTAAGCCCACGGGAGGCAAGGGCCAGGTCAGGGGCCAACTGCTCGGAGAGGTCCAGTAATGCCGCGCAAGGCAGAGTATCCCGAAGTTGGAGACCTAGTAGTCTGCAGCGTGCAGAACGTCAAGAATTTTGGTGCTTTCGTTTCATTGGACGAGTACGGCAACAAGGAGGGCTTCATCCACGTCAGGGATGTCGCCACCGGCTGGGTCAAGTACATCCGTGACCACGTGCGAGAAGGGCAGAAGATCGTCTGCAAGACCCTGAGTGTGGACAAGGAGCGAGGGCATATCGACCTCACGCTCAAGCAGGTCAACGACCACCAGAAGCGGGAGAAGATCCAGGAATGGAAGAACGAGAAGAAGGCAGAGAAGCTTCTCGAGATCATTGGCACGAAGATGGGAAAGACCCTCGATGAGGCCTACACCGAGATCGGGGATAAGCTCATAGACGAATATGGCTCGCTCTATGTGGCGTTCGAAGAGATCAATGTCAATCCAGCCTCGATCAAGGAGGTCGGGATCGACAAGAAGTGGGGTGCTACGGCGACGGAGGTCGCTCACGAGAACATACAGTTGCCCTCTGTTACTATCGACGGAATCCTGGAGCTCAGCTGCCCCAAACCTGATGGCATAGACTACATCAAGAAGGCGCTCGCGATAGGTTTGGCGGTGGGCGACGGGGAAGTGGGCATACACTACGTCGGCTCCCCGAGGTATAGGGTTACAGTCACGGCGGAGGATTACAAGACCGCCGAGCAGGAGCTCAAGGATGCGGTGCAGAAGATCACGGCCGCAGTCGAGAAGTCCGGTGGCTCCGCCAGCTTCAAGAGGAAGGAAGAGAAGTGAAGACTCTTCTGAGGAAGTGCCTCTCCTGCAGGGAATACACGCTCAGAGAGCAGTGCCTTAAGTGCGGAGGCGCAACCTTCATGCCGATGCCCGCGAAGTATTCTCCCGAGGACAAGTACGGGAAGTACAGGAGACTCCTGAAGAAGGAGATGAAAGGTGAGCACTGAGATGGAAGACATTGTGGTCGTTTTCAAGGAGAAGCCGGTCCTCAATGAGCCGGTGTTCGTAGAGGGCCTGCCGGGCGTGGGAAACGTGGGCAAGCTCGCGGCGGAGCATCTGGTCGACCAGCTCAAGGCGGTCAAATTCGCAGAGCTATTCTCGAAATACTTCCCGCCACAGGTGCTCGT
Source organism: Candidatus Thermoplasmatota archaeon (assembly GCA_018814355.1). NCBI lineage: Archaea > Methanobacteriati > Thermoplasmatota > Thermoplasmatota archaeon. The sequence goes on from JAHIZT010000128.1 coordinate 19,523, forward strand.
GAACGATTCAGGTACGATCAGGCTCGTCAGCAACGAACTGTACTATGTCCAGCGGCAGGCATCGGCACACGATGTTGTCATCATGACCGGCGACTACCAGGGACTCACCCCTGATGGTCAGTATGAGCTCTCTGACAAGACTCTGAAGATAATCAAGGACCTCGGGGTGAAGAAGGTATTCACTCTGGGCGGATATGGCCTCGGCAAGATGATAGAGAAGCCGAGGGTGCTCGGTGCTGCGACAGACCTGGAACTCGTCGAGGAGATGAAGAAGTTCGGCGTCACCTTCTCCAAGGGCGAACCGGGGAGCGGCATCGTGGGCGCGAGCGGTCTCTTGCTCGGCCTCGGGAACCTGTACGGAATGAAGAGCGTCTGCCTGATGGGCGAGACCTCCGGCTATTTCGTGGATCCCAAGGGTGCACAGGCAGTGCTCGAGGTGCTCGCCAAGATACTCGAGGTCAAGATCGATTTCACCGAGCTGGAGGCGAAGGCGGAACAGATAGACCTCATCACATCGAAGCTGCGGGAAGTCGAGGCGCCTTCCGAGCCCAAGAGAGAGGACCTCGGCTACATTGGTTGAACCACTCTCCCCAGATGTCATCGCTGTTGCTAATCAGCAAATAAAAAAAGGGGGGAGGTAATCCTGATTGGTGAATTACCGAATAGAGTAGTTAGAGTGCATCCCATCCCGTTTCTGACTACTTCTTAAGGTACTTTTCCTCGTATGTTCGTATGGCCGCCAGAGACTGTTCCGCGTGCTCGAACTTCTTCATCCGGTCGACTACCAACTCCAGCCTGGCATAGATCAGGTCCCTGATTGAGGCCCTTATCGCCTCGGACCGTGAGGGGAAGTCGTCAATCTCCACGAGGAAGTCTATCGCCCGCAGGTGCCTCTGCGGTATGCGGATGGTGATCTTCTCTGTGTCTGGCCCCATTATGAATCGTCCCCGTCCGCGTATTTCCCTGTGGCGCCTTCTGTACCTCTTCTGCCTTACTGTGGTCGGACAGCCCCTTATATTGATGTGAAATATATAAAACCTCGGTTTTGCTTCTCGGGGGTCCTCGAAAGTCGTTCAGATTGCCTTAGTTGCATCTCGAAAAACGATTTATGAAGCGAAGAACCCGCGTATAAATCGAGCCAGCGTCAAGACGCTCAGATCCCGTTGCCCACCTGTCCCCCAAACCCTTTTCAAACCGCTCTGTGCGACAACGTGTTCCTGCGCGTTTCTAGGGGCTTCGTCGTTCAAGTGCACAGAAAACCCTGATCACAACTGCTCTCGCTGACGTCGTGGGAATGCGCGCTGACAATGGGTAGGAAACGACCATGTCGGCAGCCGACATGATCATGGCGCCGAGCACCCCCGAGGAGCCAGCAAGTCGTAACTCGGGATCAATCGGCAGGGATTGACGGTTCGGCACAAACACCTTTCCTTCTTTCTTTCCCATGAGCTTCTCTCATATGGCTCAAACCGACTTTGACCTGCAGCTGGAGTGGCAACTTCCAAATACAATGCAACTCGATTCACCATTTCGCCTCGAGGATGGTTCGAGGAGGAGGTGAAAGAATGGGAATGAAACAGAAGCTTGACGTCCTTGTAGTGACACTCATAGCCACTATTATGCTGGTCATACTGGGCCTGATCTACTTCAGCCTGACGCTGTTGGTAATAAAAGTGGCGGCCAATGTATTGTTCACAGACGACCTCAGCGCCAGCATGGGTGCACTGGCCGCGGCTCTCGTCACTGGAGCCGTCATGATTGCCGGAGCCTTGGAGAAGAAGAAAGACTAGAGCGTCAATCTCCTCGGACTCCTTTTTTTCAATTCTCAGTTTACTTCCCAATGGGGCGGTTGAGCTCTCGTCTCTAGATCATAGCTTTGATTCCAGGTCTTTCCTCATTTCATCGACCAGAGTTCGGTTGGGTCCAATATCGAACTCATGGATTGGTCTCTGTCAGGCAGAATTGAAATCTCGAAACAGGAGATTCCTAGCTTGCCTCATCATGGAGAATGCGATATCACTTCGGATCCGTCCATCGTTCATAGTGCACCTCTTTGGTTCGAGTGCTCGCATCCCGGAAAAGATTCCATATGGCTTCAATCGGAACACCGGCGTCTTCAGCCTTCTTTGCGAAGGTTGATCTCAAATCTTTCCATGGGAACTTGACTCCTGTCGCCAGCCCAGTTGTTGCTTTGTGTCTTCCGAGGCGGATATGACCTCAGAATAATGCAAAAACAACGTGAACGGACTAAGAGAAAATAGAATGTATATACTCAAGTGTGAATCCAGCTTTCATGCCTAGTCTAGTGCAAACACTCTCACACCTGGTACTAGGGCAGAAGGGTGGAGAGAACAGAATCCTGATAATCGAGTTGCTGAAGGAACGTCCGTACAACATGAATCAGTTGGCGGAATGCTTGCAACTGAATTATCGAACGGTCAAGCACCACATAGACGTCCTCCGTGAGAACAGCTTGCTTACCCCGTCGTCTTCTGCAGGTTACGGCGAAGTCTATTTCCTATCATCCGAATTGGAGCAGAACTATGAGATTTTCAGAAGCATCGCCAGCAAACTCAAGCACATAGCGTCCTCCCA
>JAHIZT010000129.1 GCA_018814355.1 Candidatus Thermoplasmatota archaeon
CTCAATGCCGACCTCAACGCGGCAAGGAACATCGCCAGCCTCGGCAACGCCTTGGTTGGCAGGCCCACCGTCAACGGGCCGATCGTAGCGACCAGTGACACGGAGCATCGAACCTCCGTCGAGGTCAGTTACAAGCCACCCATTTCAACGGGTGGTAGTTGACCTGTCCATCAGCCCACCATTAGTGAGGCTATGGTCGAACGTCTTTTGCCGCTGGAAGGACCACGCAGAACTTCGACCCCAACTCGCTCTTGCCGTGCACGCGGTCCTCTACCCATATCCTTCCGCCGAACTTGTCCGTCAGGGCCCTGCATATCGATAGGCCTAGCCCTGTACCCGGGGTGTTTGGGTCAGGCTTCAATCGCACATACTTCTGGAACAGAATCGGCTTCTTGTCGTCTGTTATGCCATTGCCGTGGTCGCATATGCAGACCTTCCAGAATGCCCTGTTGTCCTCCACTACCTTGCCGCAGTCGAGGTCTATCTCTACCTCCTCTTGAGGGTCGTACTTGACAGAGTTCGAAAGCAGGTTCACAAACAGCTCCTCGACCAGCTTGTTCGCCAGAACGAAGGATGATTCCGGGACATTCATCTTGACGCTTATGGCCTTCCCAGGGAACGAGTTCTCAAGTCCTGATACGATCTTCCTAAGTACGAGAGAAAGGTCAATCGGTACGAAGTCCTCTGAGTTCATGATGCCGATCTTCGTCAGTTTCTTGACATTCTCGATGAGCTCAGCCGTCTGTCTTATGAGACGGAGCGATTTCTCAAGGTACACCCTGTGCTCCGGCGGGATCTCCTTCAACCCTGCGATCGCCTGGATGTAGTTCAGAGTTGCGAAGTTGAAGTTATTGATGTCGTGGAACATGAGGTCGTTCAGCAGCTCGATCTCCTTGTTTGCCTCCTGAAGCTTGGAGACCAGGTTGGCGTTCGAGAGCGCCACAGACGCCTGTTGCGCGAACAGTTTTCCAGCTTCCAGATCACTGTTGGTGAACACATGTCCCTTCGGTCTGTACAGCTCCAAGACTCCCATCACGCCGTCAGGATTGACCAATGGGACGGCCAGCATTGAGTTGTGTTCCAGCGGTTCGCCGGGGATACCCACTGACCGTGGATCAGAATCAACATCGTCCATGAACTCCGCGTTCCCTGTCCTCGCAACCACTCCCACTACTCCTTCGTCCACGGTCCCTGGAGAAGCCATCACTTCGTCCGCGTAGTTGCCCACTGCATAGACCGGGTAGATCATCCTCTTGGACCAATCGACCAAGTACATGGAGAGATCCGTGTAGGCTATGACCTCTCTCAGATTGGATGCGATGGCCGCGTATATCTGCTGGGTGTTGATGGCCTTCTGAAGCTCCACCCCAGATCTCACTAGGGTTTCCTGGAGCTTGACCTTCTTCTCGAGGTGGGACATCAGGGCCATGTTGTCCACGAGTCCTGCGATCTGGTCCGCGACCGTCTGCAGTATGTCCGCGGTCTCCAAGTTGTATTCATTCTGCTTGGAGTAATAGATGTTGAGAGAACCGATGGTCTGCCCTCTGCTGGTCAACGACACGCAGAGCATTGACATGTATCTGCTGGCATCCATGATCCCCAGTTCGGTGTACGGCTTTCTCCCTGCGTCCTTGCCAACTACGATTGCGGTCCTGCCGAACTTGAGTTTTTCAACAATACTGCCTTCGAAGGGGACCGTGCCGAGAGAATTAGTGGTATTGGGCTTCTCTGGATCAGGCAATATGACATCGACATGCCTGCCGTTCTGCTCCGTGATCCCCACTGTGATCATGTCGAAGTTCATCAGTTTCTTGAGCTCGAAGCTGATGTTCGCCAGTGCGTGTCCTCTGACATCCGGGTCCGCCGCCGAGACCCTGGCGATCTTGTTCATCACATCGATCCTGAACGCCTTGTCCCTGAGCTCATGTTCAAGGCTCTTCCGAGTTGTGATATCCCGCAGCACGATGGCAATACCGATCAGCGTGCCGGTCGCATCTCTCAGCAATGAGGATGATATCGACGCGCAGACTGTGCCGCCATCCGTCTTCTTGAACTTGATTTCGTAGTCCTCGACAAGACCGCCCTGCTCGAGCAGTGAGACCATGGCTTTCCACTCGATGTTCCTCTCCACAAGGTCCTTCGCAAGGTTCTTCGTCTTGATATCGTCGGGGCTCTGTCCCAAGATCCGTGCAAAAGCGGGGTTGGAATAGACTATGTCGCCCTCTTTTGTGCAGACCACAATCCCATCTGATAGCTCTGTAAGCAACTCATCTTTGTCAATCATCGAAGCCATCTGGATTCTAACTCCCAACACGGAGCCAGCTGGACTCTGGCTAGCTCTGTTTTCGATGCCCGCGACCACTTAGCATTATCCAGTCTTAAAAGCTTTCGCTGTCTGAATCCGGGGACGACAATCGGTGTCTCCGCCAGAAGGCTCAGCCTCGTCCACTCTCAATCCTGAGAGGTCGAAACGAAGGTCACATCCTTCTAGCAGACGAAGGTTAATGTAGAGGTCAGCAAATTAACCGAGAGTCCCGTGCCCTCGACAAGACACGGCCCGGTGGCTCGGCAAGGTGGGGTAATGAGCAGCGACAAGATTCTGAAAGACCTACAGAAGTCAGTTTTGGGATATGATTCGGCGGCAGCAGTGAGCGCAGCAAGGGCGGTCATCGCGACTAAGATGGACCCCCTGTTGGCTATCGAGAAGGGCCTCGTGCCAGCTATCGAAGAAGTGGGCGAGAAGTTCGAGAAGATGGAGCTATACCTTCCAGAACTGATGCTCGCGGGCGATGCCATGCGATCCGCATTGGCATTGTTGCTGCCGCTGCTTCCAAAGGGATCGAGAGGCTACAAAGCGACTGCGGTGATTGGCACCGTCCAGGGAGACGTGCACGAGATCGGCAAGAATATCGTCGCCAGCCTCATGTTGGCAGGTGGATACAACGTCATAGACCTGGGCGTCGATGTGAAGACCATCGCATTCGTGGAAGAGGCCAGAAAGGCAGGAGCCAGGATTATTGGCGCATCAGCCCTGATGTCCAGTACCATCGGTTCACAGAAGGACATCGTGGACTACTTGGTCTCTTCTGGAGACAGGAAGAAGTTCGCAGTACTCGTGGGCGGCGGTCCCACTACAAAGGAATGGGCGAAGGAGATCGGGGCCGACGGTTGCGGCATGACCGCCGTAGAGGCCGTGAAGCTGGCCGACAAGTTCGTCAAGGGCAGGTGAGTCCGTGGTACAGATCCTAGACGTTATGGAGAAGGCCCTTAACGGCAAGCCAATGAGCGAAACCGATTACCAGCTAAGGGTTTTCGCGCCCAAGGTTCAGGAGAAGGTCAGAGAGCACAAGATCAAGTTCGACCCGAGCAACCCCATCCCGAACGACAACTCGCTGGCAGACGATATCTTTGAGGCCGGGATGGAGCTCCTAGTCGATGTCGGCGCATACTGCACGACCAGCGGACGGGTCATCTCTTACACCGAGGCGGAAATAAAGAACGCCCTTAGGACCGCCCCGTCGAAGGTGCACTTCGGCGAGGGAAGGGACAGAAAAGCCCTCGTCAACAGGAAGGTCGGGGACAAGACACCTCCTTGGTGCCTCCTGGGCGCTGGAGGGGGTGCATGCTCCAGTGACAGATCGTTCCTTACGCTGGTGGAAGGCTACGCGGAGATACCCGAGACAAATGGGATCACCACCCCGGCCATAACGCGTGTCGGGGGTATGAGGGTCAGGCCAGCCTCGCCCCTGGAGGTCATGGCAGCCCAGAGGAATGCGGTGCTCGCCAGAGAGGCGTGCAATAGGGCGGGACGCCAGGGAATACCCATAATGAACTCCCTCGCGACTGCAGAATCCGATATCGCACTGGCTGCGGCCATGCACCCGAAGTTCGGGATGCGCCCATCCGATGGCTACATGATATGCTGCATGGACCCGATGAAGGTCGACTTCGCAAGGTTGAACAAGGTCGCAGTCGCACTGTCGTTGGGCGGTCCGATTGGAATGTGTTTCGGACCTCTTCTGGGAGGATACTCCGGCGGACCCGAAGGGACTGCGGTGTCGAATGTCGCGCACCACATGATGGGAATCCTGACCTACCAGTCGTCATGGCTGCTGCCGTTCACGATTCATCTGAAGTATGTTGCCAGCAGCCCCAGGGACATGCTCTGGGTCATCAGCACGATGGGTCAGGCGGTCTCAAGGAACACTCATCTCCTGAGCCTGAATCTGAACTACACGACAGCTGGACCATGCACTCCGATGTGCCTGTTTGAGACATCGGCGTCAGTGACTGCAGCGGTCACTGCTGGACTCTCTATAGAGTCGCTCGGCGTAGCGACGAACAAGCACGAGGACAGGACGACTCCAGTTGAGCCGAGGATTTCTGCCGAGGTGGGCCACGCAGTGGCTGGCATGAAGCTCTCGGACGCGAACGAACTGGTGAAGAAGCTCCTGGGGAAGTACGAATCGAAGCTGAAAGCGCCTCCGCTGGGCAAGAGCTTGTACGAGTGCTGGGATCCTGAGACTCGCAGGCCGAGCAAGGAGTACAAAGGCGTGATCAAGGCCTACAAGAAGAGCATGTCCGCCCTCGGGCTTGAGCTCAGGCCAGAGGAATAGACGCGACCTGGACCGGGCCATCCCCACTTCCTCTCGTCTGTCGAAGCAAACGATATCAGAGAGGTCGTACATTGAGGTCAAGCAGGCTATGACGCAGAAGATGCACAAGCTGTTCCTGACTACGTGCGACCTCGGAGAAGCAAGGTCTGTCAATGCCAGCGAGTGCGAGAGTTGCCCGCAAGGGAGCGTGGTTGATGGCAAGTCGCGGGTCATCTGTGGTGGCGTCACGAAGTTCTTCGTAGCCCCTTGCTACTATGAAATGCGGTCTGCAGCCACGATTTTCGACTGCGCGAAGTGCAGGTTCGGCGAAGTGGGCCAGGACAGGATAAGGGTCTTCTGCTCCCGTATGTGATTGTATCTCGCGGTCCTGTATTTGCGAGCTGTCTGTGTCATCTCCGCGAAGCCTGGACAACAGTATTATATAAATCGACTAAACATATACTAAACTCGGATGGGATGCAGTAGTGACTTCAGCTGGTAGCTCAGCTTATGTCATTGGTTCTGAGCCTAAGCCAGGCAACGTCTACCTCGTCGAGGAGAGGCGACCCAAGGTAAGCTTCGAGCTTTTCGACCAACAGCTGTCCGCAGGATACAACGGGCTGATCGTCACACGAGATTTCCCGAAGAAGCTCCTGTCCGAGTATGGAATCGGCGATTGCAGAATGCTCTGGCTTACCAACCTTGTTGGCGACGGAAGGATCAACCCGACGGCGATTGGCATCCTGATGAGCCAGGTCAGGAATTTCGTCGAAGGCGCAAAGAATACAGTTGTGGTGTTAGACGGCCTTGATTATCTTATCACGTTGAATACATACGACCGCATGCTCCAGTTCATGCACCAGTTGAGGGACACAGTTGTGACGAACGACTGCATCCTCATTGTCCCAATGGACCCGAGAACCGTCGGCCAGAGGGAGCTAGCGCTGCTCGAGAGGTGCATGGAACCGATTGTACCTCGCTCAGAGGGAGACGTTCAGGAGGAGTCGGTCATCGGCTCGGGCGAAGCGGGTGTTCTGAGGCTCTTGGACGCGCACCCGAGATAGGGTGCTTAATTTATCCACTATCATCAAACGATACGATTGTAGATTCCTTTTATCGTTCAATCGCCTAGTAGCTTCTCAAACCAGCTTATCATGTGCTTGACATCGGGGAAGATCTCGACGCTCCCAGCGTCCCTGAGGTCCTCCTCGGGAACATCCCCTGTCCGCACTGCCATGAACGGGACTCCTGCATTCGCAGCGCACTGGGCATCAATCGGATGATCACCGACGAAGATTGTCTCCTCCTTCGGCACGCCTAGGATCCTCACAAGGTTCAGGTACGAATCTGGGTCCGGCTTCGCTTTCGTGTTCGAGTTCCTGCATTCGACCTTGTCCACAAGGGTCTGCATCCCGGTGATTTTCAACGCGGTCAGCGCATACTCCTCGCAACCTCTTGTCAGTATCCCGATTCTTATTCCCTTCTTCCTCAGATAGCCCAACAGCTCGACGGCGCCATTTATCGCCGTGGTCTCCGAGACCCGCTCCAGTTCAACCCCATCCATGATCATGTCCAGATCGGCAAGCATGGTCCGCATCTCATCCTCATTGATGCCCCTGTTTCGCATCCTGTCCTCGAAACGGGCGATTATCTTGACGATGGTCTCATTTGGGCTGTAGAGTGAACCGTCGTCCCCGTAATTCGCTATCCTCTGGATGACCAGTCTCTTGAACTTCGCAAAGTCCACGGTCGATTCGACAAGCGTGTCGTCGAGATCGAAAACGACGGCCCGGATTCTCCTTGGCAGGCTTACGGGAACTTGCGGCATTGGACCAACTGCCTTATGTGTCCAGTAATCCCGTTTCCTCATTAAATGCTTGTACCTTGGCGGCGTCCATACGTTGTTATCACGGTTGATTTCGAGGACAACACCTATATGAAGGGTCAAGAGCGTTCTGTGAGCTGAGAGATTGAGAGAGGGAAAGAAGTTTTTCCTTCTGGACCAAGGAGTCAGCCACTCTCCTCCCCCTTTCCCCCCAACTGACCTGGTCCCTGCTCTCTTTCAATCTCCCTTTTCCATTTTTCGATGGCTTGTGCACTGAAAGCTGGCCGAGGGATTTCGACCGAGAATCTGATCTGTTGAGGGTCAACCTACTTCAGTTCCTTCTCGCTCTTCCTGACGATGTCCTGGAGCTCCTTTGCAACGTCGTCTTCCGGAGGCACCGATCTTGCACCCTTCAAGAGCTCCCTCGCCTTCGCGTTGGCCCTTCTGACCGGGTCGATTGAGCCGTGCTTCACCCAGTCCTCGTAGGTTCCGTATTCGAATACCATGGGGGACCATGCGTCCCTGAGGTGTTTGAGCGTGTGCCTCTTTGCCAGGAATGTTCCTCCGATGCCCACTTCTCTGATGAGGTCGCCAGCGATGGTTTCATCGTTCACATCTATCCCCTTGGCAATGTGCAGTAACTCCGTGACGATATCGTAGTCAAGCATGAGCTGCTCGAACGATAGCACCGTCGATGCCTCAAGCAAGCCGAAACCGTTGACCATGTCCGCACCAGCGTTGACTGCGAGAAGAGTCCCCAGACAGTGCTCCGTGGCTGCCTGGCTACCAGGAACAAGCGCGTTGGTTCCGAAGGTCCCTGCCTGGGCGGGGAGTTTGTAGTGCTTAGCCAGGTCCACGATCGCGGCGCATAACAGCGCGGCCTCTGGAGAGCCCGACACATATGCTCCTGTCCTCGGTTCCATCATGGACAGGGTAGAACCGTAGATCGCTTTCGCGCCCTTCCTAGCGCACTGTGTGAGCGTCAGGATCGCCATGATCTCTGCGTTGCTGACCACAAGTGTCCCAGCCATGGTGACGGGCCCTGAGACGCCGGCCTCAACCATGCTCATCATCATGACCGGAACCCCTGCCTTCGCGAACTCTATCGTCGCCTCGCTGCCTCCTCCGTCCAGGTTCAACGGAGGAACAGCGCAAATGATTCCTGCGAGATTCGGCTTCTGCAGCAGCTTATCCCTACCGCCGGCCACTGCGGCTGCCATGTCAATCTGGAGCCTCGCCTCCGCTCCCGTCGTCGTGGACTCAGACATCACGAACTTGTCGGTGTTGGAGTAGGCTGCGTGGATCTGGTGCAACACATGTGCATGCAATGGCACGTCTTGGGGCGCTACTGAAGGTGTGAAGTACCCGACCCCGGGCAGGACGTTCGCCAGGCGCGCGCAGTCGACTATGTCCTGCTTCCTGGCCGGTCTTCTCTTGCCGGAATCGATATCGATTGTCTGCACCCCGCACCCATCAAAAGTGAAGTAGACATGTGAGTTGTCCAGCTCGACGTCGAAATCGGGGTTACGCGCGCCAAGCTTGTACTCCTTCGGGGTGCTCCTGATGGACTTCTCGACCAGGTCTTTGGGTATCCTCGCGATCTGCTTCTCATTGTTCACATCTGCACCATGCTGGCGCAAGAGGTCGAGGGCGATGCCACTATAAATCCTGACCCCCACTCTCTCTAGTACGTCGAGGGATTCGTCATGGATGCGCTGGAAGGCGTCCCTATCGATCAGCTGCGTGGAGTTCTTTCTCATGCTCAGTTTCCTGAAGTCTCCCGAGGTCATGTGTCCCACCTTCGTCCTGTGGGTATCCGCTCAGATTTAAAGAAGTTATTGAGAATATGACATCAAGGTGAATCTGGATTGGACGAGCGACGGACCGATGTCGAACAGAAGTACCTAAATATCAACATCCCAATCCGTTTTTCCCAGCAGCTAGGAGGACTCAGACGATTCAGCTGAATCTGTCCTCCTCTCTCTGAGGGTATTGAGGGGCGGTCGTCTATGACAATAGAGAAGAGGAGACAGTCATCATCGAACATCGAGCTAGCCAAGCTCCGCTCCGAGATACAGAAGACCACAAGGGACGTGAAGGGTCAATTGGGCCTTTACATGAAACATGTCGAATCTGGCAGAGAGATTGCGATTGATGCCGACAAGATATTCCCCCTGGGTAGCGTCTTCAAGATTCCCATCATGGTCGAGGCATACAGGCAGGTGAACGAGGGTCTGCTCTCGATGGACGAGAAGATAAAGCTCGAGAACAGGAACTACTGTATCGGATCTGGAATACTCCAGTATCTCTCTCCCGGTCTTGAGCTCACAATCCGCGACCTCATCACCCTCATGATCGTCGCCACGGACAACACCGCCTCGGAGATGCTCTGGAAGAGGATTGGAATTCAGAGGGTCAACATGCTGATCCGCGAGCTGGGGCTCGCGAAGACTTCGATCTACCTTCCATGGAGAGAGGGCTTCCTTCTGACGATGGGGAAGGGGCCGTTCAAGGACATGCTCGTGCAGGATGCCGGGCGAAAATGGAAGGGCTTCTCCGACCTTGGCAGGATGAAGATATTGAACGAGATTGACACCGAGTTCGCAAACCTATCCATCGAGGATTTCCGAAGGGAGTATGAGAACCTCTACGGGATGAAGGAGGAGAAGAAGTTCAGAACCCAACGCGAATACGACCAGGTCTTCGATAACATCGGGACCCCGCGTGAGATAGGCATCCTGCTCGAAAAGACGCTCAAAGGCGAAGTGGTGTCCAGGGAGGCTAGCATGGAGATGCTCGGCATGATGATGAGGAACCTGGGCTCCTCCTCCGTTCCTCACTACCTCTCCGACGACGTAGTCGTTGCCTCGAGATCCGGAGTGACCGCTGGATCCGTGAACAATGCCGGCATAATCTACGTGAACTCGAACTCGCACATCATCCTTTGCGTCTTCTTCAAGAGGCTCGGAGAGAAGAACCCTGAGAAGGCCCAGATTGCGGAGGCCAAGATCGCGAGGCTGGTATACGACTATTTCTCTCGTGTCAAGTGACACTCCGATTCGCGTCAGCCCTGGATGAGTACTGCTCTCTTCTCTATGAGCGCGGCTTCTCTTTCGGTCAGCGTGCGCTTGTCGACAGTTACAATCAGCCGGGAATTATGGGCGACAATCAGGTCCTTCAAGTGGTCAAGCGTTGTAAGGGCCTTCTTGAAATCGGCATACGTCACTATCGACTCGAAACCGTCCACCAGTATGATTGAGTTCTTGCCCTTTTCCAGGAATCTGACGATAGTACCGGTCAGGATACCTGTGTTCGCCGGGTGAATCGCTTCGCTACCAGGGGAGGTCGAAAGCCAGATCATGGCAGTCTTCTTGAGGCCGTAGGTAGGCTTGATCATGCTGGGAGGCTTCCGCGTGATGATCAGTCCCTCAAGACCTTGGCTGAGGCCTTGCACGATCAATTCATAGCCCCTTCTGGAGTCCGTGCTCCAGATGACATAGGTGTTCCTTGGAGCGAGCTCTCTCATGGCCTCTTTTGAGCCATAGGTCTCTGGGGCTGGCTCCACTGAAGGGAACCTCGCACTGGAGAGGAGGAGCATGCCGAATCCAAGGCTGAGCATGGCGTACGACCCTATGTAGAAGACATCTGGCATCGATCCCACTGAGTATGCACCCGAGGCCTCGTAAATTGTGTAAAGCGAATCGCCCACTGTATAGAAGGCAATTGAGACTCCGACGATGATCCAGCAGTCTTCGAGGAGGCCCTTCCGGAACGACCATATGAGCATGATGACGAGGCTAAGTATGACTGCGTCTAGGGGAGTGTACAGGTTCCAGGTGACTTTCTCCAGGGTGGACATGTCCGTCGAACCATATGATTCGCGGACCACGTATATCAGGAGCGGAGAAACTGCCAGCCAGAACGCAGCCTGGACCGCAATGATCTGGCGAGAGATCTTGACCTTTGCGTCACGGATGACCTTGAACAGCAAGGCTATCAAGGCGACATAGCCGCTTAGCCAGAAGAGGTCAGCGAGAGAAACAGTGACCTCTTCGTCGATCACCTCCGCGTAGATGCTCCAGGTCAGCTCTCCCAATGCCAATAGGGTGAACGCGACCACCAACCCGAGGTTGATCTCGGGCGACGGGCTCTTCCTAGTGAACCAGTAGAGCGCGAAAGCGAGGATTGCAGCAGCCAGGGCGAAAACCGGATTGGTTGCATTGCCCATGAGTACTCCATCGTCCTCGTTCAGCAACGAGAACACTATGTAGACGACAATCACGATGAATGGAGTCGCTGTCAGAAACAATCCGAGATTCGTCCTTGGTATGATGGCCATATCAACCGCAGACTTTCTTTCGCATGGTCTATTTTGGTTCAGAGAGTATATCAATGCCGTGGTCGACCTACCAAATCTGATAATCGCATAGTCCTGACGACATCTGGCTCAGCGCTTCCAGATGCTCTCCTTGTCCCTTAGCTCAGCTGCAAGCCCACCCTTTCTTGTCATCTCCTTCTGGGCTATGCACAACGGGACTATTGCCACATTCGTCTCTTCCTTCACGAGAGCTGCAAGCGAGGTCGCAATCTCCTTCGCCTGGCCTTCCGTTACCGAGCTGTCGTCATAGACGACAGCGACATCTACCTCTTCTCCCGGGGCGTGCTCCCCGCGACCGATACTCCCGAAGAGCCTGCATTCCAGTATCCACGGCTGCTCTCCGAGACGACTGGCATATGCCCTGGCTGCCGTCCTCTGTGGGTCCGTGTCAGGAATCATCCGAAGGACTTTCAGTCTCTCCCTGTCTTCCGTCAGGGTCACGCCAATCGCGTTTCCGATCTTCCGAGTCCTCACGAGACCTGTCTTCTTCAACTCCTTCACAGCCCTCCAGGTGGTCATCGTCGGGACTTTTGCCGTCCTCGAAAGCTCGTTGATAGTGAAATCACGGTCGGGATATGACTTGAGTGCGCGAATTATCTCAACGCGTCCCTTCCGAGCCAGTATTGTCAAAGACTCACGCGAGAGCATCCTAATCATATCTCCGATGGTATAGTTATATCAGATGTGGTATAATAGAATGACGCTTAAGTCCAGCCAGTATCTGTCGCCGAATGATGCATAAGTAGATGGGAATGCGCACGGTCTATGGAAACGTATATTCGAAGCATCGTGGATTTGGATTGGAACCTGGTATGTCTCATGGACAATGACGATGTAGCAAATGTTTTGTTCGAGATCGCAGATCTGCTGGACCTCCAGGGAGTGGCATTCAAGCCCAACGCCTATAGACGCGCGGCGAGAAACATCAATGCGCTTGAGGAGGACATTAACAAAATCGCTGCCGAAGGCAGGTTGCAGGACATCCCAGGTGTGGGCGAGGCAATGACCGAGAAGATCGACGAGCTGATCGCAACAGGCGAGTTAAGATATCTGAGCCAGCTTCGGTCCGAGGTCCCGCCTGGCCTGGTCGAGATCCTGAAGGTCCCCGATGTTGGACCTAAGACGGCCATGGTCCTCTACAGGGAGCTAGGGATCTCCTCCGTCGATGGGTTGAAGGAGGCTGTACTCAACCACAAGCTCCACGGGATCAAGGGGTTTGGCGAGAAGACTGAGGAGCGCATCCTTCAGGGGGTGAGGACTCTTGAATCCAAGGGGGGCAGAACATTGCTTGGCCATGCCCTCCCCGTGGCCGAATCCTATGTAGAATACCTCAGGTCGTCACAGCCTTTGGACAAGATTAGCGTGGCCGGCAGTCTGAGACGTGGGAAGGAGACGGTGGGCGACATCGACATCCTTGTGGGTGACGACAAACCCGCTGGCATCATGGATACCTTTGTCTCCTATCAAGAGGTCGACGAAATCCTCATGAAGGGGCCAACCAAATCGAGCGTCAGGCTCAAGGGCGGCTTACAGGTCGATGTTAGGGCAGTTGACACAAAGAGCTGGGGGGCTGCCCTCTGCTTTTTCACCGGCTCGAAGGAACACAATGTCACAATGCGCACAATGGGCGTCAGCATGGGCCTGAAGCTGAACGAGTATGGGCTCTTCACGAGAGAATCTGGGAAGAAGGTCGCTGGCGAAACTGAAGAAGAGGTATACAAAGCTCTCGGGCTTTCGTATGTCGAGCCTGAACTGAGGGAGAACTTGGGCGAGATCGAGGCGGCCAGGGAGGGCCGGCTCCCTGATCTGGTCCGTGACGACCAGATACTCGGTGACATGCACGTTCACACCAGTTGGAGTGACGGAGCGGACAAGATCGACGATGTCGTCTTAGAGGCAGTGAATCGCGGATACGAATATGTGGCCATCACGGACCATTCGCAGAGCCTCAAGATCGCCAAGGGCCTTTCAGCTGATCGTTTGAAAAATCAGATCGAATCCATCCGCAAGGCGGAGGATTCTGCGGGTGGCAAGATCAAGGTACTTGCTGGGAGCGAGGTGGACATCAAAGCGGACGGGTCCTTGGACTTCCCGAACAGCCTTCTCAAGGACCTGGACCTGGTTATCGGATCTGTTCACTCGGGTTTCAAGCGCACCAAGGCGGAGATGACCGCGCGCGAGATTAAGGCCATCGAATCTGGTCGGATCGACATACTTGGCCATCCGACCGGCAGGCTCATAGGTCAGAGGAACCCCTACGAAGTCGATCTTGACAAGGTTTTCGAGGCTGCAAGGTCGGCCGGAGTATGCATGGAGATCAACTCACACCCAGACAGGTTGGACTTGTCAGACGTCCATTGTAGGCAGGCCAAGGATGCCGGTGTCATGATGGCCATAGGGACCGATGCCCACAGGACTGAGCAGATGGGCTACATCAGATACGGCATCATCACAGCCAGGCGCGGATGGCTTGAGCACAAGGACGTCATGAACACGCTGCGATGGAAGGAGCTTTCGAGACGGCTCCACGGAGGAAGGCCATGAGCGATGACCGGCCCGCGATCAAGAAGCGGATGAGGGAACTGGTCGACAAGATTACCTATCATGACGGGAAGTACTACGCGGAGGACAACCCCGAGATATCGGACTACGAGTACGACGTCCGCGTCAAGGAGCTAGCGGAGCTAGAAGTGCGGTACCCCGACCTTGTCATGCCCGACTCACCAACCCAGCGCGTCTCGGGAAAACCACTCGAGGAGTTCCCTCAGGTGGAGCACAAGGTAGCGATGCTGAGCCTCGGGAACTGCTACTCATCAGAGGAGCTGCGCGAGTTCGACGCTCGGGTCGGGAAGTGGCTCGGAGGAGAATCGGTCGAGTATGTAGTAGAGCTGAAAATCGACGGGCTGGGGATTGCGCTTCTCTTCGAGGATCGAGCGCTCGTTCGAGGAGCTACGAGGGGCGACGGCCGGATAGGAGAGGAAGTCACTTCGAACATCAAGACGATCAGGAGCATCCCGCTGAAGCTTAAACCCGAAAGCGGTCTTCGCACCGTTGAGGTCCGCGGCGAGGTCTACATGCCGACCGAGGGGCTCTGGAAGCTGAACAAGCAGAGGGAGACCAGCGGTGAGCCTTTGTTCGCCAATCCAAGGAACGCGGCTGCAGGGTCAATAAGGCAGCTTGATCCGAAGATTGCAGCGTCACGCCCGTTGGAGGCGTATTTCTACACGCTGGGATACAGTGAAGGCTCGATGCCGTCGACGCACGAGAAGTGTCTCGAAGCGATGAGGAAAGCGGGCCTCCGCACAAGTCCTCACACGATGAAGTTCGACTCCATCGACAAGGTGCTGGAGCACATTGCCTCGTGGGAGTCTAGGAGGGATTCCATCGGATACGAGATCGACGGGATCGTCATCAAGGTCAACTCGCTTGCACAGCAGGTCAGATTGGGGTTCACTTCCAAGGAGCCGCGATGGGCTATTGCATACAAGTATCCTCCAAAACAGATGACCACTAGGCTGCTGGATGTCCAGGTGCAGGTCGGCAGAACTGGCACATTGACGCCTGTGGCGATACTCGAACCTGTGCAAGTTGGGGGAGTGACCATCTCACACGCAACCCTTCACAATGAGGACGAGGTGAGGCGCAAGGACCTGAGGATCGGGGACTATGTGCTTATCGAAAGGGCGGGCGAGGTGATTCCGCAGGTCGTGAAACCCATCGTGGACAAGAGGACCGGTCGAGAGAGAGAGTTCAAGATGCCGCAGACGTGCCCTGTGTGTGGGTCCAAGGCTGTCCGAGAGGAGGGCGAAGCCGCACGAAGATGTGTCAACGCATCTTGTCCCGCTCAGGTCAAGGAGCGTCTGATGCACTTCTGCTCACGGACCGCGATGGACATCGAAGGCGTCGGACCTGCCCTGGTCGATCAGCTGGTAGACAAAGGTCTCGTCTCGGATGCGGCGGACCTGTACAAGTTGACAAGGGAGGACCTGCTGACTCTGGATGGAATCGCAGAGAGATCATCCCAGAACATCCTGGATGCCATAAGGTCCAGCACGAAGAGGGATTTCGAAAACGTGCTCTATGCCCTTGGCATCAGGCACATCGGACGCACCACGGCGGATGTCCTCGCGCAGACCATGGGCAGCTTGGATGGGCTTGAGTCGGCGTCGGTCGAGGAGCTGTCGAGGAGCGAGGGCGTCGGCCAAGTCGTCGCTGAGGCTGTTAGGGACTTCATGAGCAGCCCGGAGAACCGCAAGCTCTTGGCCCGTCTGAGGAAAGCTGGTCTGAAGACAGAGGTGGTCAAGAAGGCCGGTGGACCGTTGGCTGGGAAGATCTTCCTGTTCACGGGGGAGCTCAGCTCTATGACGCGCTCCGAGGCGGAATCTGCTGTAGAGGCTCTCGGAGGAAAGTCCGGATCATCTATCACGAAGGCTACCGATTTCGTGGTCGTGGGGAAGGATTCTGGGTCGAAGCTCGAGAAAGCCAGGAACCTGAACAAAACGGTCCTGGACGAACAACAGTTCATCGAGATGGTCAAGAAGAAATAGACCTCGCTCAGGCCCAATCTGAACGTCGTATGGCCTGGTTTGCATCTGGTGATACTGGTAGAGCATGATTATTATAGCCTGGACTGCCAGACTCTACGTGCACACAAACGCTGTCGGAGTGAGAACTAGCTTGCCCTACTCATCTGCTCCTCGGAAGAGCCAAACGCAGAACGAACTCCCGGATGCTCAGGCGGACCGGTACCACAAGAAACTCCAGAGGATTCTGCGTCCAGCTGACACCGTTCCCGGGGAGCTCTCAGGAGGGTCGGGCACAGTGGAGCGTCGCATGAGTGAGAAGATGAAGGAGGCGACGCTCTCTCCCAGACTGGTCAATCCTGTGTCCGTGCCCCAGGACGACAGCCCGCTGTTCCAATGCACGGAGTGCGACATGATCGTCAAGGAGTCGGACCCATACTGTCCGTTCTGCGGTGCGATTTTCGCGGATGGAATACTGGCGGAACAGGCGGAATCGGAGTCTGAACCCCAGAAGCCCCCCGCTGGGGATTCAGCGGTCGAGAAGCCCGCACGAAGAGAGCCCATGGTAAGGCCAGACAAATTCGACCTGTTCAGCCTGCTCGGCACTAGGTCGAGGTCAAAGGAGCTGCTCTATAGAGAGGCTCTCAGAGGTTTCCCGGGGTCTGCCAGGCTTCTCGAGGAAATAGAGCACCTGATCTCTGACATAAGCTCCCTCGGGACAGACACGACCAAGGCGCGGAGGCTGATGGGGAGCGCATGGGAGGCCGCGAGAGATGGCGATTGGAATCTGGTCACGGCGCTAGCTCATCAGACAGAGGAGATGGTAGCGCCTAGCATACCGGATCTTGTGAGGTCTGAGATCGCAAGAGCTCGGACACATCTAGCAGAGGCGAAGGCGTTGGGCGTCGACATATCACAATACGTTCTTCAGATCAAGAGCGCCGTTCAAGCTCTCCACGCCAACGACCCAGATGAGGCATTGAGGGTCACCAAGGAGCTCATGGATTCAATGAGAGAGGATTCGATCTCCTGGAAGTAGGCCGGACACAATCAAGCACTTCTGCTTCTGGACGGTTCACCTGATTCTTTGACCAGAGCCTTTTTATTTCAGGAACAGCGTTTTTCCATCGCATGCTTAGTGATTTGACCATGCTCGATGCCTTCGGATGGGAGGCAATCAAGAAGGCTCTGAACCAGAGAGTCGTGTTGGGCACGGTCAGGTTGGTGCCCAGCAGAAGGAACCGGGTGTGGGCCGTAGAGACGGACGTCAGACCCGTCGTAGTCAAGAAGTCGCTCTCGGGCAGATGCGGGAACGAGTTCGAGGTAATCATTCAGGCCAAGGGCGCAGGCCTGAATGTCCCATACCCCCTTTTCATGGAAGGAGACTACCTTGTGTCCGAGTACGTCCAGGGGGAGACATGCGACACGCTCATCAACCACATGTTCAGCAACCGGGCAGCAGAGGGCATGGGTGAATGGCTCGCGAGCTTCCACGGTCTCCTAGGACATGGCCCGACCACCAAGGTGATGAAAGACGCTGTGCTCTCGAACTTCATACTGTCAGATGAAAAGATATTTGGCGTCGACCTCGAAGACGCCGGTCCCGGCGATCCGCTGGATGACGTTGGGCAGCTTTGCGCTGCGATCCTTGGAAGTGAACCATTCTTCACCCCAATAAAGTTCGATCTGTGTCTGCGCATGGTCCAAAGCTATGAGAGGACCTCAAGCATGGACGTCATCGACGTGGTCCGGCCGTATGTGTCCAAGCACCTAATGTTGGATTCGAAGAACAAGCCGCTCTTCAGACGCACCATTGTCTCTGCTGCTCGCAGCATCGAGAAGGGATGGCCCGCACTCGCGTGAGCGCAAATGTAACGGGCGAACGGAGGCTACTGGTTCGGGGGCTCCTGCGCCGTCGTCTGCGCCTGAACCTCCTCCGTCCTGCGCTTCGACCTCGCCCTAAGCTCCTCCAGCTTCTTCGTGATCTCAGAGATGCTGTCGACCTGCTCTCCTATTACCTGCTTGCGCTTGTCCAGGTGCTCTTTCATCTTCTCGACCCTGGACCTCTCCTGAGCAAGCTTATCCATCTCCGAGGACAGGCCCTCCCGGCGTCTGTTCATCTCTTCGACCTTCTCATTGAAAGCCAGCTCTCGTGCGTCGACGTCCTTCTTGGCCTTGTCAAGATCCTCTCCTTTCGCCGCAAGCGCCTTCTCCGTCGTCTCCAGCTCGGCGAACCTTCCGGCCACGTGCTTCCGCTCCGTGTCCAGACGCTGCATCTCTTCCTCGATCTTCGTCTTGGATTTGAGCGTCTCTCCCTCGAGGGCCTTCTCCCTCTCGGAGAGGGCTTTCACACGCGAGTCCAGGCCCTCCTCTGAGGATTTCAGGCCCTCTTGTCTCCTACGCAGATTCTCGAGCTCTTCATGGACTTTGTCCTCGCGCTCGTTGGTTGCGCGGGTCTCGTCCGCTAGGACCGCCTCCCTTCGGCTCACTTCGGATCTGATCGCTTCGAGGTCCTTCTTCATCTGGGCGATCTCTTGCTCCTGAGCCTCACCCTTCACCCTAGACTCGGCGATTGCTCCTTCCTTTGCCAGCAGCGCTCTCTCCCTCTCGGCCATTGCTGCCTCTCTCTCCGCGATTGTCTGGACAGTGATCTGCTGTGCCTCCAAAGCGTCCTTGACTGTGTTCTCGCGCTTCTCAAGGTCCTTAGCTTTCTTGTCGAGGTCTCGCAGCAGTGCCTCAACCCTCTCCTCTGAGCCCGCAGTCTTGGATTCCCTCTCCCTCAGGGTGAGCTCTTTCGATTCGAGAGCAGCCGTGCGCTCCCTAAGGTCCTCGTTCTCCTTTCCTATCTTGACCAGGAGGCTAGATAGATCCTTCTGCCTCGCCTCGGCGTTCTTCTCGATTTCGTCCCGGCGCTTCTCGAGGTCCGCTCGATCCGTCTCAAGCGAGCGCTCCCGATTTTCGAGCTGAGTGACGCGGTCGGCGAACTCCTTTCCTTGGGATGTGAGCAGCTCCTGACGGGGTTTCAGCTCCGTGAGAGCCTTCTCGTATTCCAGTTTTCTTGCGTTCGCATCGTCCTCGGATTGCGTCAACTTGCGCTGGCGGTCGTCCAGGGACACTTGCAGCTCGTCCATCTCGCCTTTCGCCGTCTCGCTCTCTACGACGAATGCCTTCTTCTCGTTCTCGAGCTGCGCGACCTCGGTCTGCAGGTCTTCCTTGCGCGCATCGAGACTGTTCTTGAACTCGTTCAGGTTCTTCTCCTTGGTCTCCAGCTGCGTCCCTGTGGCCGCAAGTGCCTCTCTGTCCCTGTCCAAGCTCTGGATTCGGACCTTCGCCTCCTCGACTTCCTTCTCCCATTGGGCCTTCCGAGCTAGGTGGTCACTATGTGCAGCCTTGTACTCGCTCTCCCTCGCCAAGAGCTCCGCCTTCTCCGTTGAAATCTTGGCCAATCCTGCTTCGAAGTTGGCCATCGAATCTGCGACATTCTCCTGCATCTTCCTTATGAGCGCTCTTTTTGCCTCTGAAGCCACCTCGAACGCCTGTTGGCTCCGCACGAGCGCCTGCTCCCTTTCGAGGAGTAGCGTGACCCTGTCGTTGATTTGCGCATGCCGTTCGTTGACCTGCATCTCGAACTCTCTGAGCTCCTCCTGCCATTTCACAGTCTCCTGTCTCAGATGGTCCAGCTCGTCCCTGAGCTTCCCGAGTTCGGCTTCCTCCTGGACGGAATCCGTTCGGTCGTTTTCCAGTTCTGATTGGGCCTGCTTCGCCGACCCCTGTTCTTGCTTCGCGTGCTGCTCGGCCTCCTGTGCGGCCTTGATGCGTGCGTCGATCGTCGCGTCGAAAGACCTCTCGACTGAGTTCAGCATCTCCTTGAAGAACCCGATGTCGCCTTCGTCGGCTACGCCCTTCCCGACGGCTATGAAACTCAGCTTGTCGCCTTTGACCACAGTGGCTGTGAACTTCCCCAACTCGAAGGCTCCTATCATGCCGATGTCCCCTCTTCCCTGGATGACGGCAAGTAGTTGCTCATAGGTAACGTCCACCTTGGAGCTGAAAATAAACTCCTTCACTAGCCCGCCATTTGTACCTACAAGAAATCCTTTCGAGAGCTTCTTATCAAACACGAGATCACATCCGACTGGGGGGAGTACCGCTCAGGGGGCCCTGGGGGGTGGTGGGCAGTGGCATTCATGGTCGCTTGACAATTGGCCCACAATCCTGCGGACTCTTGTGTTGTTATCAGTTAGGGCCGAGATAACCTTTTCTACCTACTTCATGAGGATTACCGGTTCCTCTGAATTGGTTCACTGGCATGTTGACCTCGGATTTCTAATCTCTCTCAGGGCCTGAAGCTCCTGAGGAGAGAGGCGTTGGTGACCACGGACACTGAGCTAAAGGCCATCGCACCTGCAGCAATCATTGGACTGAGGAGCCAGTTTGTGAGTGGGAAGAGCAGCCCCGCGGCTATTGGTATGGCTGCTATGTTGTAGAACAACGCCCAGAACAGATTCTGTCTGATCTTTGCGAATGTGCGCCTGCTCAGCTTGATGGCGGTGACGACTCCTTTGAGATCCTCGCCGATGAGGACGATGTTTCCGGATTCGAGCGCGATGTCCGTACCCGTTCCCAGGGCGATCCCGATGTCCGCCTGAGCTAGTGCGGGGGCATCGTTGATGCCGTCCCCCACCATGGCGACGACCTCGCCTCTTTCCTGAAAGGCTTTGACTACTCCGGCTTTGTCTGCCGGGAGCACCTGCGCTCTGAATTCGTCAATGCCTGCCTGCTTTGCAATCGCCCGAGCGGTCCTTTCGTTGTCACCGGTGAGCATGACGATTCTCAGCCCTAGCCCCTTCAGCCCTGACAGCGCCTCACTGGCTGCCGGTTTCAGAGTGTCTGCAACACCTATTAATCCGAGCACTGCGCCTTCCGAGACGCACGCCATCACTGTCATCCCTTCGTTTTCCATGGACTCCATCTTGGCGTTGAGCAGGCCGAGGTCCGCTCCTAGTCGTTCAATCATGCGTCTGTTGCCTACCAAGACGTCATGGCCGTTCACCTTGGCCGTGACTCCTTCTCCGGCAACCACGCTGGAAACATCCGGTGTCTCTAGAGTGACTCCAGCACCTTCCGCTGCCGCGATCACGGCTCTTGAGAGGACGTGTTCCGAGCCCTTCTCTGCGCTCCCGGCAAGAAGAAGGAGCTCTTTCTCGTCCTTGGCGGAACCGAGCTCCGTCTTGACAACCCTAGGCTCCCCTCTTGTCAGAGTGCCAGTCTTGTCGAAGATAACCGTCGTCAGTCTGTGTGCTGTCTCGAGGGCGGTGGCATCCTTTATGAGTACCCCCATCTGCGCGCCGCGCCCAGTCCCGACCACGATCGCGGTGGGAGTGGCCAGGCCCAAAGCGCACGGACATGCGATCACGAGCACGGCCACGAAAGCGGTGAGCGCGAAAGTCAGTCTGTCGCCGACATCCCATTGACCGGACCCGATGAAGTACCAGAACAGGAATGTGAAGATGGCCACCGTCATCACGATCGGCACGAAATATCCAGCCACTGTGTCAGCGACCCTTTCGATTGGCGCCTTGGTGCTCTGGGCGTCCTCGACCAATTTGACTATCTGGGCCAAGGTGGTGTTCCTTCCCACCCTCGTAGCCTTGATCTTCAGCACTCCTCCCAGGTTCACCGTCCCTCCAGTGACCTGTGACCCGACCGACTTCTCACTCGGAATCGATTCGCCAGTGACGAGAGATTCGTCTATTGCGGACTCGCCTACGACTACGACTCCGTCTACCGGGACCCTCTCCCCGGGCTTGACGAGGACCACGTCTCCCTCGACGAGATCCTCGACTCCAATCTCGACCTCTGCGCCATCCTTGATTGCCACGGCCATCGGGGGTTGAAGGTTCATCAGCTTGACGATGGATTCGGACGTGGCTCCTCTCGATTTGAGCTCAAGATACTTGCCGGCAAGGACCAGCGTGATAATGACTGCGGAAGTGTCAAAATAGACGTTTGAGGAGCTGACTTGGCCAGGGAACAGTGTAACGACCATGCTATAAACCCACGCCGCTGTTGTGCCCATGACGACCAGCGTGTCCATGTTTGCTCTTCGGTTTCTGAAAGCCCAGTAGGTTCCCCTATAGTACCTAAGGCCGGCATAGAACTGGACAGGTGTTGCAAGGACTAACAGGACGATGTTCCTCAGGGTCTCGTCTATCAGCCCTTTGGGCCAAACGTCATAGGTCATCGACATTGCGGCAACGGGTACGCTCAACACTGCTGCGAACACCAAGGTGTTCCAGATCTCCTTGAGCTCCTCCGCACGTGCAGCCTGCTCGGCCATGACGCCTTGTACCTCGAGGACCTTGTAGCCAGATTCCTCCACTGCCTTCTTCATATCCGATTCGGAGGCCATTGACGAGTCGTAGTCGACTGTCGCCTTTCCGAGCGCGAAGTTCACTCTGGCATCCCTGACGCCCGGTAACTCTTTCAGAGCATCTTGGACAGAAATAGCGCATGTCGCGCAGTGCATGCCCCCAATAGTGAGGGTGATCTCATCCCTCGCCAAATCGTATCCGGATTCCTTGATGGTCTTCTCCACATCGTCCATGGAAACGGCCTTGGGGTCGTAGACGAATGTCGCCTTCTCTGTCACGAGGTTCACTCTAACTTCCTCGACGCCCTCTAGCGACATCAGGGCCTCCTTGACCGTGTCAGCGCAAGTGGCACAGTGCATTCCTTTGATTCTGACTGTAGCCTCCTGCTTGGATTTCTGGGGTCTTGCCAATACTTGTCCCTCTCCGGCTTCAATGCTCTCTAACGACGTGGGGTCTTGATATCAGTTGCCCCAACCATTCGGACAGGCGGGTTAGGTTGTAGCTTGACCCAACTATCCACCGCCCCTCGAAGGACACTGTTGTGTGATTAATAAGAAGCAAATTTAGATTTGTAGGTGTTGTAGTTTGTCGAAATAAAACGCAAGGCCTTGAATCACTGCAAGCCCTGCGCCATCTCAAATGACGGACTGTCTGCGCTGCGACAGATACAATGCGCTATCCGTCGCCGCGGCCTGCGACGGATTCCTGCGCGGGATGCCCTTCCTCGCTTTCCTCATCTTGCGCCCTCCTTGTGTTACGGACTATGTCTGGGCAAAGAGGATGTCATGGCAAAGAGGATGTCATCGTCGGCCACCAGTGACCACATGCCGGCCACCTCTTCCATCAGCGGCCTTGAACTGGCATCATTTAATACAGAGCTAGGCGCTCAACTGATTGAAATCATGGCGAGAATCTCGGTCAAGATGTTCGCAACAGTCCGCGAGGCTGCAGGGACATCGGAATGCGCGCTTGAGGCGGACGACCTCACTGACATGGTCTCGAAGCTGAGGAGGAGCCTCGGGCCTGCCCTGTCCAAGATCTTCGATCAATTGGATTCCGACCCCGAGGGGCTCGTGATCCTTGTTAACGGCTTCAATGTCGATCGGAGAAACCTGACGACCGTGAAATTCCGTGATGGAGATGATGTGGCGATCTTCCCACCAGTGTCAGGCGGCTGAGGCTCGCTATGCTTCCTGGCTCACCGTTTTGATCTGCGACAAGCTTTATATTGACTCACTCTATAACCGCGCCCCAGGAGTTCATAATGGAGAGCGCGCATCCGGCCAAGAAAAAGAGAGACCCGAAGAAGATGCTGTTGGCCCTCATCATCGCAGGGATTCTCCTGTCAGTCGTTGCCATCGGCTATGTCCTAGTAACAGGAAGGGGGACATCCAGCGTAGCCACCACGGGCGGGATTGCGAATGGCGACAGTGTCACAATGAACTACATAGGCCGACTTCCCGACGGGAGTGTCTTCGACACCAGCCTGCTCGACGTCGCTCAGGATAACGGACGCTATCCGAAATCGCTCACATTCACACTGAGGTCAAACGACAGCTACACGCCGTTCACGATGACCGCAGGGAACTACGGTTCCGGCGGCACTATCAAAGGGTTCGCCTTGGGAGTGATTGGGATGCATGTGAACGAGACGAAGCTCATCGAGGTCATTCCGGGTGAAGGCTATTCAGTTGATCCTGACATGATCAGGACCATAGACATCGTCCAGCAGGTCCCGGCGACCGAGGTGATGACCGTCCAGGAGTTCAAGGACGCCTTCCGGACGAATCCAATACTCATGCAGACCTTGCCGCACTTCTTCTGGGGATGGAACGTGGTGGTCGCGTTCAATGATAGCGGAATTGTGACAATCAAGCACGAGCCAATCGTTGGACAGACTGTCTATCCGTTCGGGAACCCGAGCGGCTCAACAACCCCCTTGGGATGGCCGGTTGTTGTCGAGTCGTACGACCCGAATGGACTCAACGGCAATGGAATGACGACAGTGAGGCACATCATCTCCCCCTCTGATGTGTACAATGTGAAAGGCACGGACTCCGATGGGAAGAGCTTCGTTCTCTCGGCGTACAACGCGACTGCGGGGACATTCCAGATGCATAGGAGCAACTCTGAAACCGGTTACAACGGCGAGCTCGCAGGTAGGACGCTGTTCTTCGAGGTTACAATCGTATCTATCAAGGCTTCTTCGACTCAGTGACCTGTCTTTCAGGCCGCCTGAAGAGCTTCAAGGAAATAATCCTGACATATCTATCTATCGTCATCTGGACCTTCTCCGTGTTTGCTGCCACTGTCGCCCCGACCGCGAGGATGAAGCCCGCGAAAACGTCCGCCGGCCAGTGAATTCCCAGGTAGAGTACGGAGAACACGATGGCGACGGTTGCGCCTCCCAAGAAGTACGTGAACCTCCTGTAACCCACCCCCGCATAGGCGAACACGAGGAATGCAGTCACGGAGAGGCTCACATGCCCGCTGGGGAAGTCGTTGTCGAGCGGATCGACGCTCGTGACCATCTTGCCCCAGTTAGTGCTCACGTACAGCTGGGGGGTCATTCCGGACTCCGGATGGGAGCCGCTGACCGCGACGGGGAACAGAAAGTAGAACGGTGTGAGGACGACGTAGTTGATCATTATGGCCACCGCGAATTTCCTGAGAGTCAATCTGTCGTCCTTGACTAGCAGGAGGATGGGGACGAAGTACGTGAGATATGCGAAGACCCAGGCATATGCGATTATGAAGAAGTCCGTCAGGAGTCTGTAGTCCAGTCTGTCCTGCAATATCCTAATGGCGCCTCCAGAGAGGCTGAAAATCCAGTTCGTGTACACGATCTCTTTCGAAGTGTGTCCCGGGTCCGACATCCCGCGCTCCACGACGTCCTGGAGTTGCACGAACAGGGGGAAGGCTGCGAGGATAACTATGTAGACAAGGTTGTACTTGAGAGACAGGAGCGTCTTCCTGATGAACATGTCCTTCCATCCAACAAGTATGAGCAGTCCTGCGAAGGTCGCGACGACAAGACTGATCGCATAAATGGCGAAGAAGACTGGGTAAGAGAGTGCCATCCTTTCCGGTCAGTCAAATCAGCGCACACGATAGAAATACTTTGCCGAATACGGCTCAGAACAGAGTTCAAAGGTCCTTGATCATCCCATGCTCTTGAGGATCTCGACGGCGTGATCGTACGCCTTCTCGAGCCTCGCCGTGCAAGCTTCCACAGAATACTCACGAGCTGATGCAACTGCATCCAACATCATCGATTCGGACCGGCGGAGGCATCTACGAATGGCATCAGCGCATGTGTCCAGTTCGAAGAGACAACCGTTCTTCCCTTCGCGGACGAACTCCGGGATGGCCCTGTACCTGATTCCAGCAACTGGCGTGCCAGAGGCGAGAGCTTCCAGCACCACAAGACCCTGAGTTTCAAACGTTGACGCTATCACAAGCGCTTCGCAGCTGGCGTAAGCTACTGGGAGCTCATCATCGGGAAGAAAACCGGCAAAGACCACCTTGTCCTTGATACCCAGGTCTTTGGCCATCCGTTTGTATTCATCTGCCGAGGGCCCCTTTCCAACTACCAGCAGCCTGAGCTCCGGCTCCCTCTGTCCGAGCTCCGCAACCGCTTTCAGGACGATATCGAACCGCTTCTCAGGCGACAGCCGGCCGACATGTAGAAGGACCCGCATGCCCGCCAGGCCATATTTGCCGAGGAATCCCTTGTCGTACCTCTCCGGGGTGAACCTCGTGCAGTCGACGCCCGTGGGAACTACCTCGCACGACTTCATCCGGACGCCGTTCATCTCCAACTCCTCCTTTATCGGGGCTGAGGGTGCGATTACGATCTCCGGCCTCTTCAGCAGGTTCCTAAGATATATCCAGACCATCTTCTGCATGATCTCCGAGTTGATGCCTATCGGTGAATAGTACTTCATGGCCTCATTCGCCATTGTGTGGAACGTGAGGACGTGGGGCAGTTTCAAGGCCCTTGCGGCCGTGAGGCTCAGGATTGCCATCGATGCGATTCCGTGCGAATGGATGATGTCCACGCGTTCTCTCCTGAGGTGCTCGAGCATGTCGGAGGGGGAGATGACGACCCTGTACCCGGGGTAGGACTTGAATTCTATCGAAGGGAGATAGTGGACGGGTCTCGTCGTAACCGGTATCGGATTCACCTCTGGTGCAAGTACTATGACCTCGTGCCCTCTTTTCTCAAGGCCACCCGCTGCGATCTCCATCGCAACGACAGCTCCGTCCACTGTGGGGTGGAAGGAGTCGACAAACATCGCGATCTTCACAGGTTCACCTAGGGAATCGCTTCTGCTTCATTCGCTTCAGCTTTGCTAGCACGTCCTCCGGAGACGTGCCCAGCACTCTGATCATGGGTTCCTTGCCGACGCCGCCCTTGTCGAAAATGATGTCTGGAACTGACCCGAAATCTTCGATTGCCTCGTGCATCCCCCAAGTCATCGAGGAGACCCCTTTTGGTTCGAACTCTCGGTCGAAAGATGCGACCGCGAGTCTCGCCTTCCTGCACGCCGATATGTTGTCTTCGGAGTATTTGATGTTCAAAGCACAGCGCTTCTCCGGCTCGTGCGAAGATGCGGCTATTACGATCCTCGCGACGTGCTTTGACGCTCCGAACCTCGCACAACCGACCTTCCGAGCCTCCGTTCCCACCCTCACGATACGGCCGTTGAAGGCGGCGACCTCATCCAAATCAAGCGCCCCGAGCACGGCGTAACCCATGTTCGATCCCACCTCGGGCACCAGGTCCGCGTTCATGAGGCTCTCCAGCTCTTTCCCAGCCAGCTCTAGCGCTTCGAGCATAGCCGGCTTCTCAGCCTCGATCCTCAGGACTGCGAGCGGGTTGGCACAAGGGACGCCTGCCCCGACGATCTCCCTCGCAAGGATAGCCTTGTAGATCATCCCTTTGGATTTGCGGACCGCTTGCTCCAATTCGAGCCCTGTCGCAAGGTTGGCGGCTATTAGTGACGCAAGAGCGCATCCGGTGCCGTGCACCTCGGCCTTCGCCCTTGGCGATACGATTCTCTCTACGCCTTCTTTCGTGACCAGGAAGTCTGCCGCCTCGGATCCTCGCAGATGTCCTCCCTTGAGGAGGACCGCCTTCGGCCCCAGCTCCAGTATCTCGTAGGCGGCGGATATTGCCGATTTCTGGTTCTTGACGTCGATTCCAGATAGGCTGGACGCCTCTCTTATGTTCGGTGTGACGAGAGTCGCTACTGGGATTAGTTTGGCAATCAACGCGTCCACAAACCCTTCTCTGTGCAAGCTGCTCCCAGTCGTCGCCGCCATCACAGGGTCCACGACGATTGGAGTCCTGACACCTTTGATCATGCCGGCGATGGTAAGAACGATTTCGGAACTGTACAGCATCCCAGTCTTGATGGCATCCAGGTGAACGTCCTCGAGGACCGATTCAAGCTGGGAAGCTACCACGGAGGTGGGCAGCGGGAATATCTCGGATACGCGTTTCGTGTTTTGCGATGTGACACAAGTTATGACGGAGCAGCCATGGACTCCCACCGCCTCGAACGACTTGAGGTCGGCCTGGAGCCCTGCCCCACCGACAGAATCGGAGCCAGCGATGGTCAGAGCGTTAGGCATCTGCCGCTCATCTACTACTGTCGATAAATCACTTGTGCCACGATGGAATGGCCGAGGCAGCTGGCATCATGGTTATATACGGGGTAGCCAATCCGACCGGTTGCATGAAAGCTGAGACCGGCCACATCATTTTCAAGGACAAGTTCAAGTACAAAGATGTGCAGAAATGCTTCGTGGAGCTGATGAAGGCCTTCCTCGACGAGACTGATCAGATGCCGGACGAGGACGAGATCCTCCAGATGTTCCTCAAGATCAACATGATGGACATCGAGAAGAACCGGAAGCCCGAAGGGTACAACAGGCGGGGCAGGATGAGGATGGTCTTCCCGCTCACCAGGGGTAAGAAGCAGTTCTACATACGCGCGGATTCAAAGACGGCAGAGACCGTCAGGATCACCGAGCGTCTGAGCAAGATCCTGAAGAAGGCGGGCGTTGCGCACACCATCGAATATGACAAGCTCCTGACGCTCCAGCCGCTCCAGCCGCTCCAGCCGTAGTGGCATCGCTGCCGCCCACCTCTGCGGATGAAGTACAATGAGTGAATCTGAAAACAGGACAAGGGTCAAGGGTGCGGTCGAGAACAGGTCATCGCTGGATGGCATGAGGAGATCCTTCAATACAATCGTTGATAGGCAGAAGGAGAACTCCTGCAGGATTCCTGACCTCGAGTCCAGGAAGGAAAGGCTCAGGAAGATCAAGGAGTCCTCGGTCGGGAACGAAGAGCTCTTTGTGCAGGCCGTCTCCATCCTCCGCGAAAACGGATTCAGGGTCATACTGGCGAAGACCGCTGAGGCAGCCATCAGAAAAGTGAAGGATGAGCTCAAAGGATACGACCTGGTCGTCAAGTCGAAGTCGAACATAACGAAGGAGCTCCACCTCGCGGATGCGCTAGAATCGGACGGCGTGAAGGTCGTTGAGACCGACCTAGGCGACAGGATAATCCAGTTGGCTGGATGTCCAGCAACTCATCCTACAGGTCCCGCGTGCCACATGACCCGAGGGGAAATATCGACCCTCTTCTCGAAGCACTTCGGAAAGAAGGTTTCCGAGGACCCGATGGAGCTCACGAAGGTAATGCGCGAGGAAATCGCCTCATACATGTCAAAGGCGAAGGTCGGCATCACGGGTGCGAACGCGGTGTCAGCGGCCGAGGGCGCGGTCGTCATAGTCCACAACGAGGGCAACGCGGCGAAGTGCGCGATGCTCCCCGACAAGCACATCGTGATCACGACTCCGGACAAGATAGTTCCCACGCTCGACGATGCGGTCAACATCACAAAATTACAGACCTACCTATCGACCGGCAAAATCATCAGCTCATACATCAACGTGGTGACTGGCCCTAGCTACACAGCCGATATTGAGAAGAAGATCTACAAAGGGATGCACGGACCGAAGGAGGTCATCATACTCTTCGTCGATGACGGCCGGCTAGAGGCCCCCGACAAGGAGCCTCAGTACTGCATCGGATGCGGCATGTGCCTCCTGCACTGTCCCACGTACAATGTCGTTGGTCCCATCTTCGGTCCTCCCGGACACATGGGCGGGCAGGGCACCTATTTGGCGGGATCGCGCGGGAAGATAGACGAGTCCGTGGAATCCGGACTGTACCTCTGCACCTCGTGCGGAGCTTGCACTGAGGTCTGTCCGGCCAAGATTGACACTAAAAAGGGAATCTCGAATGTGAGGGGGGACGCAAGAAAGGCTAAAAAAGGAAACCTCCCAGAGCACTCCGCGGTCATCGCCAGCGTGAAGAACTACGACAATCCGTGGCAGGTTCCTAGGCGACGGAAGCCGAAGTGGTCCGAGGGGCTGAGTCTCAAGAGCAATGGGGAGGTTCTCTACTTTGCCGGATGCTCGACATCCCTTCTGTTCCCCGAGTCCGCCAAGCGGGTCGTGCGGCTGATGAGGGGCTGTGGCGTCGAACCAGCATACCTGGGTCAGAACGAGAAGTGTTGCGGATCCACCATTCGAAAGCTCGGCGACGAAGAGCTGTCAAGGGAGAAGACTGAAGCCAGCTTCGAGGATTTCAAGAAAGCAGGCGCGAAGCTCGTGATCACATCCTGTCCCGGGTGCTCCTCGGCGCTCAACCATTTCAGGGAGCTGCCCGCGAGAAACGGCGTGAAGGTCCAGCATCTGTCGCAATTCCTGGCCGAGCGGCTTGACATGGCCTCGATGACGGCCCTGAACGACATCGGGCCGGTCACATTCCACGACCCCTGCGATCTCGGCAGAGCGCAGGGAATCTACGACGAGCCCAGGAAGCTCCTTTCATCTGCGCTTTCGTCTCCAGTCGTCGAGATGGCTCGCTCCCGAAACAACAGTGCTTGCTGCGGCTCGGGTTCAGGGGTGATGAGCGCCTACTCCGACCTTGCGAAGGCAATCGCTCTGGACAGGATAGGGATGGCCAAGGCCGCCGGCGCAAAGGTCATTGTCACATCGTGCCCGTGGTGTGAGCAGGGTCTGAAGGAGTGTCAGGGAGCGAATACAGAAGTCCAGGTCGTCGATCTTGCTGAGATCGTCGAGAGGTCGCAGGGCAGCCGTCCGAAGAAGAGCTCCAGGCGCTCAGGCTGAGTTTTGGCTATTGCCGAGCTGATGCTCTCTGACTGTGGAGTATGTCGGTCCTTGTGGACTGAGCACGCTCTTCTTGAGCATGATCCTGTCGATCAGATATTCTCCGTAGTCGGAGGCCGCCTTGGTCCTCAGTATCTCCTGCACATTGGCTATGTTCCTTCCGCTTCGAGTCCGCGCGAGGGTGAGATGCGGCACGAACCCCTTCCTGTCCCTGTCGAACCCCATGTCATTCATTGAAGCATCCAGCTTGGCAGCTATGTCCTGGAGGGGCTTGCCGTCCTCGATTCCTACCCAGACGATCCTGATGTTCGACATCGAGGGGAAGGCTCCCACCCCACGCAGGCGGATCCTGAACGGCCCGACCCCTTCGGTCGCATGCGAAATCCGGACTAGGACCCCGTCTACCAGACTCTCGTCCGTGTCCCCGAGGAACTTAAGCGTGATGTGCATGAGCTCCGGTCTTACAATCTTGAGGTCAGCTCTGGACCGGGCCAGCTCGTCGATGACTCCGACGAGGGCGTCGCTCGGCTCGACATCTGCGGAGATGAACGCCCTGAACTTCACAGTATCCGGATTGACCGTGGAGGTTCATATGCTTTTCACGTGAGAGACCGAGTCAACGTCTTCCTGCTTGACCTCTCCATTGACTGTCCAGGGATCTTATCTTCGACCGGACCATCGATATCCCGACGATCGCTATGATGAACGCTGCTGCGAGACCGATGAGGTAAGCTGTAGGCCCGATATCCTTCTCATAGATCGACCCGAATGATGCGGCAAGGTTGAAGACTCCGTGCATGGTCACCGCTCCCAAATAGTACAAGAGCCAGCTCCTGCGTTGGAGCGCGCTTCTCGCGATACCAAGTCCGAAGACAGATGACGCGCTCGCGTGCAGCAGAGCAGAGGAGAGGCTCCTGATGACTGCGATCGTGATGAACGCCCCGGCCCCGTCGGCGAAGTACGTGTTGCTCTCGTACAGCAGGTTCTCGGTCGCGGCGAACCCGAGGCCTGCAGCCGCCCCGAAAATAATCCCGTCCTCGATCTCTGACATGAACCTTCTGGCCTTGAACACTCCAAGCCCCTTTGCCATCTCTTCGACCAGGGGGGCCACAATGCAGGCCAGAATGAGATTGCCCAGGTTAGGATCCTGACCGAATATCTCGTAGACTCTGTTGATGTTCTGATCGACCAGAACCATCAGCAGGATCTCGAAGACAACCGCGATGGCAACAGAGACAACCGCACCGAATGCGAAGATCCTTAGAAGCCTTCCGTATGGTTTTCGGCCGTATCTCTCAGCGTTCCTG
Organism: Candidatus Thermoplasmatota archaeon; assembly: GCA_018814355.1. Taxonomy (NCBI): domain Archaea; kingdom Methanobacteriati; phylum Thermoplasmatota; species Thermoplasmatota archaeon. Next base: position 31,217 of record JAHIZT010000129.1, read on the forward strand.
ATCCAGACCAGGTAGATCAATGAGGGGACGAATGCGACCGTGAGAAGGATGATCATGTCCAAGATTATTTGGTCCAGTGATTCACCGTAGAAGTGAGGCGCAAATCAGTATTTCAAACTTGGTGGGGACGGCTCGAGCTGGCGTCAACTACCACCCATTGAAATGGATGACTTGTAACTATGCTCCATCAAGTTTCGAGGCTCGACATCATGGCAGGCTACGATTGGCTGGTTGACTTTGGGGATGCCGCCCCTCAGATACCGTCACGGTATCAGCAGCCTACTCCCACAGGAAGGCTTCACAGACATCTTATCCGCCCCGTCATTGCTGACGACTTGCCCGCAGGAGCAAGTATTGGTAGTGTGAGCCCTTCAACCGTCTTTCTCCCATTGGGAGTGTCTTGCCAACCGAGATTGGCGGCTCACGCAATGCCGAAAATACATAGGCTGTGGCGGAATATGTACTTGATGCTCCAATTCCTCCTCCCATTGAAATGGGAGGTCTCCTTGGAGGGAGTTACATGAATAATCAGAACGCTGGACCCTTTCGAGGGCCTAGGGAAACGAAATACGACTCGAGGATAACTGCGATGAGATTTTACTTCCCCTCTTCGACGGTGATCGAGTTGTTGGGGCACTCGTCCACGCAGGCCCCACAGTCAAGACACTTCTTGACATCTACGACTGCGACATCATTGACGGTTATGGCACCTTCAGGGCAAACGTCCACACAAGCACCGCAAGCAACGCATTCATCCTTGTTAATCTTAGCCGGCATCAGGATACCTCCGACGTTTCTTGGAATTCCCGAACTCCTCCCCACTTATAAATGTTCGTCACCAAATCGAAAATCAACAAATTTCAATTGGCATTGTCAAATTCAAATCTGGACCCCTGGGAAATCCCTATAAAAAAGGAACGGTTCCTTTCGATTTTCGGGTGCTCGGCAAATTATTAGAAACCAGTTCTCCATGGCGACGCTGAGAAGGATGAAGGAGGAGTTGATTGGTCGGTGGATCCTCACCGACGAAGGGGTTGTCAAGGGCTACCTCAGGGTGCTTGATGAGACCGTCGAAGAGGTGTGCCTAGGGAACCCTCCGAGCGGATCATCCAAGGTCTGCATCATCCCAGGTTTTGTGAACGCACACACTCACATAGGCGACTCGGTAGCTTATCCCGCCCCCAGAGGCTCCGTCGAGGAACTCGTGGGACCCCCTGATGGTTTCAAACACAGGGTGCTCAAGGAGCGGTCGATGGAGGAGAAGTCGGTAGCCGTGAGATCTGCTTCGGATCTTATGGCTCGCAGCGGGACTTCCTGTTTCGTGGACTTCCGCGAGGAGGGCCTGGAAGGAGTTCGGATGCTGTCTGAGTCTCTGGGTCCTCGTGCACCTCGGTCCGTTGTTCTGGGTAGACCGCTAGACATCAACTCCGCCAAGAGTGAGATCGACGCTCTCCTGGGCTCATGTGACGGGCTCGGCCTGAGCGCGCTGAAAGACTGGCCTCTCGACATACTTACTAAGCTCTCCGCAAGGGCCAAGTCTGCGGGCAAGCTGTTTTCCATCCACGCGAGCGAGACCGTGAGGGAGGACATTGACGAGGTTCTGAGTCTCAAACCTGATTTCGTCGTTCACATGGTCAAAGCGACCGATGAAGACATCGCGGCGTGTGTGGACTCGGGAGTGCCTATCGTCGTCTGTCCGCGGTCCAACGAGTTCTTCGGGCTTGAACTCGACATCCCAAGGCTGTTGAGAGCGGGCGCTACGGTCGGTTTGGGGACGGATAATGGCATGATTTCTAGGCCCGTGATGCTGGAGGAGCTGCAGACCGCTTATCAGATTGGCGCACGTAAGGGCGGTATCAGCCCCCTACAGACCGTTAGTCTGGCGACTTTCGGAGGGCGCAAAGTCTTAAATGCGAAGGGGAATATAACTACGGAAACCGGTGTGGGAGACGACCTTGCAGCCATCAGAGTCAAGGGCGAGGATCCCTTGCTCGAACTGGTGACCTCAGCAAGGCCAGATGATGTGCTAGCAGTGATACGCGGAGGTAAGTTGTGGAGGTCTGAGAGTTGGACGAAATAAGGAAGATACTCGTCGCGACCGACGGTTCCGAATACACGAAGGAAGCGGTATCTGCTGGACTTCATCTTGCCAAGATTCTCGGGGCCGAGGTCACGGCCCTTTATGTCATAGACCAGACATCTTTTGTGAGTTTTCCAATCGATTCATCAATCGTCAGCGTCTACTCACTGCTAGAGAACGAGGGCAAGCGCGCCGTGGAAGAGGTCAAGAAGGAGGGGGAGCAGACGGGGGTTAAGGTCAGCACGGTCGTGGTCGAGGGCTCTCCCACACGCAAGATAGTGGAGATGGCCGCTGACTTCGACCTTGTGGTTATCGGAACCTTGGGACGGTCGGCTCTGTCCAAGCTGTTCATGGGGAGTGTGGCGGAGAGGGTGACCAGATATGCGCCGTGCCCAGTCCTGGTAGTACGGAGCAAAAAGAGGTGATCCTCGGATGAAGGTCAAAGAGGTAATGACTGAGAATCCGATCGTAGCCGAGCTCCCTGGGACTCGGACCGAGGTTCTCAAGAAGCTCGTCAAGAACAACGTCACGGGCCTTCCCGTCGTCAGGGGTGAGGATGGCACGCTCGCGGGCTTCGTCACGAGGCAGGATATCTTCGCCAAGCCGGACGAGGAGCAGCTCGCCCTCGTCATGAGGCGTGACGCGCCGACGATAGGCCCCAATGCCAGCGTCAAGGATGCTGCTCGGATCATGGTAGATAACTCTATCAGCCACCTGCCAGTTGTCGAGAAAAACAAACTGGTGGGGATTCTTACTCCAACCGACCTGTTGATAGTGGTCGAGAAGGACAATCCACAGATCGCAGTCGAAGAGATCGTCAGGTCTCCGTGCATTCCGATATATCTCGCAGCGCCTCTCTCAGTCGCGCTCGCGACCTTCAGAGCGGCCAGGGTCACCGCTCTCCCGGTCTTGGACGACGACGCGAAGCTAGTCGGCATCCTAACGGACAGGGACATGTTCAACCAGACCATCGTGGATAGCTCCGTTGTCATGAGCGATCTGGGCATAAGCGACGATGAGGACAACTGGACATGGGAAGGACTCAGGAACGTCATGAAGCTCTGGTACGAGGTCTCAAGAGTCGACCTCCCGAAGCTAACGGTCAAGGACATCATGATAAAGAATCCTATGACTGTCTTCCGAAAGACGCTGGTCGGGGACGCTGCGAGGATAATGCGCAAGCACGATTTCGGGCAGTTGCCCGTCAGAGACTCAAAGGACAACCTCGTGGCGATGATTTATGACATAGACGTGGTATCCACGCTCACAAAGTGATGCAAATGGATCCGCAGGAGCTGCTCTCCCTCTGCAAGCGGAGGGGTTTCCTATGGCCGGCGTACGACATCTATGGGGCCGTAGCCGGACTCTATGACTACGGTCCTTTGGGCGCCGCGCTCAAGACGAACATCGAGAACCACTGGAGAAAGCTGTACGTCCTGGGCGAGGGCTTCCAAGAGATTTCCTGCCCGATCGTGGCTCCCGAACCGGTCTTCAAGGCTTCTGGTCACCTGGATGCGTTCTCGGACATGTATGTCGAGTGCCTCAAATGCGGGGAGACCTACAGGGCGGACCATGTTGCTGCTGGCATGCACGAAAACGCCGCTTCCTTGAACGAGGAGCAGCTGAGCAAGTTGCTCAAGGATAAGAATGCCAGGTGCCTCGAATGCAAGGGCGAGCTGACCTCCCCTAGGCGATTCAACCTCATGTTCAAGACATCTATCGGAGCTGGCAAGGGCAAGACAGCCTACCTCAGGCCCGAGACCGCTCAGGGGATGTTCGTCAACTTCTCGCAGGTGTATAGATACGGCCGTGAGAAGCTCCCTGTGGGCGTCGTCCAGGTGGGCAGGGCTTTCCGGAACGAGATATCGCCCAGGCAGGGAGTCATCAGACTGAGGGAGTTCTCGCAGATGGAGGCCGAACTGTTCGTACACCCCGATGACAAGCATTGGCCCAGATTCAAGAATGTCAAGGACCGGGAGATCCCACTGGTCCCGAACGATGGTGCGGCTAGGACGATGACTCTCGACGAGGCGGTAAAGACCAAGGTCATAGCCAATCAGGTGCTCGCGTACTTCATGTGGCTCACGTACAAGTTCGCACTTGACGTCGGCCTGGACCCTGCGAGAGTGAGGTTCAGACAGCATCTGAAGACAGAGATGGCTCACTACGCTTCGGACTGCTGGGACCTGGAGGCGGACATAGGTTATGGGTGGACCGAACTCGTAGGCGTCGCTGACAGGGGGAGCTACGACGTCCAGGCACACATAAACCATTCGGGAGCCGACCTAACGGCATTCGAGAGGTTCGATGAGCCCAAGGAGATTGAGGAGGAGGTCGTCAAGCCCAACTTCGGCGCGCTTGGCCCAGCATTCAAGGGAAAGGCGAAACAGGTGGCCGAGGCTCTTACGAAGCTCCCAGTTGCCTCAGTGAAAGGAAAAGACAAGGTGGTCGTCGAAGTGAGCGGAGAGAAGGTGACCGTGCCTGGATCATGCTATGAGATCTCCTTGAGAAAGGAGAAGGTTTCCGGGAGGAAGCTCATCCCTCATGTCATCGAACCCTCATACGGAGTCGACAGGATACTGTTCGCAGTCCTCGATCATTCATACGCCATCAAGGACGACTATGTCACCCTCAGGCTCAGAGGCCTCGTCGCCCCTATCAAGGCGGGAGTGTTTCCGCTGATGCCGAGGGATGACCTCGACACCATCGCGCTCGAGATTCACGAGTCTTTGGCAAAAGCTGGGTATCCATCCTACTACGACGATTCGGGATCGATAGGCAGGAGATACGCCCGCATGGACGAGGTGGGCACGCCGTGCTGCATAACGGTGGACTACGACACCAAGACCGACGGCTGTGTTACGATCAGGGAGAGAGATACCGCGAACCAGATCAGGGTCAGGAAGGAGGAAGTCCCGAAGGCGGTCGAGATGATCGTCGGCGGCACCTCGCTGGAGTCCTTGACTAAGAAGAAATGAGGAGAACCCGAACATACATGCCCTCATCTCCTCCAAAGCACAACTCCGAAGGGGGAGCGTTCCCGCAGGCTCGTGACCTGTCAGGTGAATTCAGGAAGCACATCGGCAGGAAGGTCAGCTACGCAACCCACGGGATCCACAGATATCCTGCGAAGTTCATACCGCAGATACCCCGGTTCTGCCTGGAGTCGTACTCGGAGGTGGGCGACGATGTCTTGGATCCGTTCATGGGCTCTGGCACGACCCTCCTGGAATCATACATTACCGGCCGGGATAGCTATGGGATCGACATCCACCCGTTGGCGAGACTCATCGCGAAGGTGAAGACCACACCGGTCGACCCTCGGTCCCTGGGCGCCTCCGCTGAGAATCTCCTATCGAGCATCAGGAGCGACGGTGATGACAACAGCGCATGGGTCCCCGAGATACCGAACAGGGAGCA
>JAHIZT010000130.1 GCA_018814355.1 Candidatus Thermoplasmatota archaeon
AGAAATCTCGTCTCGCATCCTCTTCGGGCGGTAATGCAATCGCTGGGACTTGCGATGCGCCGCCTGAGAATCCCATGTTCCTCAAGTTAGTAGTCCAGCTCGCGTTACATATACTCTTGCCGGGCATCCCACGGAGAGAGCCCTCCTTGCCCTTCTCCAGAAGTCCATCGTGCTCTGTAGAAACCCTCTGAAAAGCGACATCCTGGAAAGGTAGAAACGTCGGCACGACATGGCCCCACCCTGGAGACAAGCCAGTTCCACAAAGAGTTGTCTTGGCTCCAAGGGATGGGATGGCCTCGTGCCGTGGGATGGGAAGAAAGCGAACCAGCATAAACTGGTTCGCATCGTTCGTCGTCAGAAGAGGGTCTTGAAGAGGGCCAGATACCCTCTTCGAGGGTCGAAGTATGCGAATCACCTGTACACGGATCACCAGCATGTGGTCCTGCTAGCGCTCCGCCAACACTTCAGGAAGTCGTACAGGGACTTCTGCGAGATGCTCGAGGTCTGCACTGAGATCATGGACGAGCTTGGCCTGAAGAGGGTGCCTCACTGGACAACGCTCCAGAAGTTCTCCAGGCGTGCGGACGCGAGGAGGCTGGAGCGCCTCCTCCTCGAATACTTGGTGGAGGCGAGATTGAGTGTATTGCATCTGGCCGTTGACTCGACGGGGTTCAGCTCGACATCTGCGAGCACTTATTACACTCGTGTGCTCGAGGACAGGAAGAGCAAGATCGGTGGACACCGTCGGGGTGTCCTTACGCGCCACTACATGAAGCAGACGGTGGCGGTGGAGACGAGGAAGCAGCTCATAGTCGCGGTGAAGTTCAGGCGAGGTCCGTCGAATGATTCGCCGGACTTCCCGCGCGTGCTCGAGAAGGTTCGGCCAGCCGGGCTTCCAGTGAGGCTCGTCGTAGCTGACAAGGGCTACGACGCTGAATCGAACCACGAGTACGCCCAAGAGGTCCTGGGTGCGCGGACGATGATCCCCGTCCGCTACCGAGGGCCGGGGATCAGGGTGGGAGGACGGTACCGGAGGAGGCATCTGAGGGATTTTGATGAGGACGCATATCACGAGCGCGCGAAGGTGGAGACGGTGTTCTCTGTGGAGAAGCGGAAGATGGGGTCGCATGTGCTGGCTCGGGTTCCGAGCCAGCAGCACAAGGAACTCATCTTCCGGGCATTCTCATACAACTCTGGGAGGATGGAATCTCTCTTTTTGCTCTTCATCGAGGATTTCTACAAAGCACAGCCTCGGAAAAGACCTCTATGTAGAAATGTCCCGCTATCCTATTCGATATCGACTATCTTCTTCTCAAATCCCTTCATTCTCACGGATCCGGGAGCTATCGGACATGCCTCTATTCGCGGTCTACGCCGCACTATGGCAACTTCGTCCCTTGTCAAGGATTTGCCCCAATCCATAGGACGCACTCGAAGTGCACTCTTTTCCCGGGGTCGGATCAGTGACGGAATATCGTATGGTCTTTCGACTATTCGTATCCTGCGGACACTAAGGGACGATTTCATCATAACATCCATAGGGGAGGAAAGACGATTGCCCTCAGGGGAATCATTGTGGACACAATAACTCAGGTTGTATTGTATGTCATTGTTGCGGTTCTAGCTTCGTTGTTTACCTATGTCTTCTCAATTAGGACAACTAAAAAGAGCAGACTCTATGACGCCAAGATGAAGGCGTATGGCGACGTCGTCGGTCTCTACCAAGAAGCGCTGATAGGCTTAGATAATCTATCCACTCTGCAAGATGTGGATGCTTCGGAGAAGGACGGATTCCTGCCGAATTTCATAAACCTGTTAGGAGAGCTGAGTGGATTGGGAGACACTGCCACTCTGACCATGATCTCCGACCAGAGCAAGTTCTCGAAATCCCTCAAGCAGATGGGGGAAGTACAGTTCATCGAAAGCCTCCGCTCAAAGGCAACAATCCTGAACTCAGATAACATTGCCAGAAGTCTGAAGGAGGTCAGACTGAGAGCAGGGCAACTGGCCCTGGTGAAGCCGACAGACGCCGTGAAGCAAGGCCTTAACAGAATCCAGGAATTGTTTGCTTCAGGCGGAATAGCGATATTTCAGAAGGCGTTTGAGAGATACCCCGAGGTTTTCGGCGAGATTGATATTCCGGACGAGTTGAGAGCGAAGGTTCTGACCCCTGAGAAGTGGAGAGAACAAGTTGGAGCAGCTCTTCAGGGCTTGGTCAATGCAATGCGGGCAGACCTAGACAATACGCTCTCAATCATCGCCAGACGAAAGGACAAAACAGAAAAGCGAGAAAGAAAGGGGTTTAGGTCCGGCCTCAATTCCCGCTGATTGACGCTATTTGCCCTCTTGCTGGCCATGAACATGCGGATTCCGCGCAGAGTAGCCGAGTTCCTTTCCACAGATAGGACATGTGCATACTCTCTGCGCGCATGAGTTGTGGAACTGCTTTCCGCAGCCGTCCGAAGCGTCCGAAAGACCTTAGGGACATAGGATGATTCGGGGCTAGGGGAAATGGATGAGGGCTGACGCACTTGCACTTGGCGCGATTATGCTTGTGGGCGGTATCGGACTCGCGATCTGGGCCAACGCCCAAGCCGATGAGATGGGAATGAGTCGCATTGTCTATCCCGAAGAGTATGATTCATACCAGGCGATGGCCGTAGTTGGGTTGTTGGTGGGAGCGTTGGGAGCTGGAATAGCACTCTATGGCCTTGCTTCGAGTCCTCAGCAAACGATTCATGCTAGGAAGATCCCAAAGACTCAGACGGGTATGAATCAACAACGAACCTGGCAATGTGCTCCACGAATCGGGGAAGATGCTCCAGCCCCTTCAGGTCAGACAACGTATTGCCCGTACTGCGCTTCGCCTCTCGTTCCTGGCGCGCCGTATTGTCCTGGATGTGCGCGCCCAGCCCAAAAATAGGAAAAGGTAAGGGGTTTGTGCCGAGCCGTCAATCCCTGCTGATTGAAGCGCAACACGAGACAGTCTGGTTGTTCCGAGTATCCATTCTGCAGGAAATGCGTCGGAAAAGACCATAGGGGAGGAAAGTCAGAAGCCAGGCTGGATTCTGAGAACGTTTAACTACTAATGTTCTCATTGATGGGCACTGGGAAGTGGCTAATCTGGCGTTGTTCAAATCACCTGAACAGGTTCTGCAATTAGGAAATGATGCGGTGATTCGAGGAAGTTTTGCTGAGGCATTGCAGAACTACAAGTCTGCTTCAATGAAGTTCTCAAAACAGGGCAATGTGATGTTGTCGAGACTCGCTGACGGCTATGCCGCGATAGTCGCGATTGCACAGAACCCCTCTAACACAAGTCTGTATCATCCAGCTGTCCAATCGGTCCGTTCATTGGGAGACATTACGCTCAAGTTGGGCCTGAGAGAGATCTCTGCACCAGCTCTTGCCAACGAGATTCAATTGTTGGCATCCGAAATCGACATTCTGAACGCAAGAGCAGCAACCTCAGCAGAACATGCTGAAAAAGCGAACAAGCTGAGAGAACTCGCCATGAGATTTCGAACCCAAACTGCCGACACAGTTCTCGTTCTGCCAGAGCTGTTTCTCAAGCAATCCGTTTTGGGCGAATCAAAGGCCGCATCACTTTCTGCTTATGCAGAGGAAGAGCTGGGAGAATCACTTGTGTTGGGCAATCCAAAGGCGGCAGCCGAACACTATCAGACTGCCAGACTCTTGTGGATGCAAGCAGGACGCCAAGAGCTTGCGGATGGCGCCGCCTCAAGAGTGCGGTCGTATGGAAGGGCAGCAAGATGTTGGTTTTGCGGTCGCGAAATCTCTGGTGAGGGTGTTCATTTTCTTTCGATGCCGAGCGATCTTACCGACCTCTTGAGGAAGACAGCGAAGGACAGCGCCTTGCCAGCATTTGACCCGTCGCAATCCAGAATCTACGCGTGCAAAGGCTGTCACAGCGCCATCTACAGGATGGCGGATGCCCTGGCAATGGAGAGAATGCAGGAGCTTGAGACAAGAATCAACATGCAACTGAACCAGATAAGAGAGAGCATTGCCGAGACGCAGCGTATGATCTCCAATATGAGATCTAGGATGAGATAATGGTCGGCACTGCGGGAGACCCTACGAGCACTGTAAGAGTTCTTGCGCTTAGGTGCAAGTCTTGCTCAGCTCCTCTTTCTGCGAGACCATCTGAGGACATAGTAACTTGCGAATATTGCGGGTCGACCCAAAGACTGATTGATGCCAGAGCTTTTTATGACCAGATATTAGCCCAGGTAAATGCCTGGGTCAGGCAAGCTATGCCACCTGGATTGGGTTCGTCCGTCACTAGTATAGTGGACCCTCTTGCCCGCCATATGGTGTTCACTAATAACATTCAACCCCGACTCAGCACGGAATTCGGGGAATATCGTTTCGCTTGTCTCAACATTCTGTCCCACCCGCTTCTGGTACTTCCGTACATGACGGAAAGTACTGTCGCTGTAAGAGACAACTCACAAGATGTCTTCTTGTTTCACGCGAAAACACAGTCGATACAACCTCTTGCTGTTGACGACGACAGCAAGTCCCTATTGTCTGAGATAAGCGGACTATCTGTCGCTTACGCATACTTACTCAATAACGTCTCTCTAATGTCAGAACTTAAGCCTGAGCGCTACCATTTCATGCGGCAGAACCTGGAGGCCGCGGCCGACGCCCTGAAGAAAATTCCGAAATACAGCGGCCTTTTTCAGCGAGTGAAAGGAGCAGCAGCTTTGTCTCATGGATTGGATCTGCTCACTACTCTGCGACCAGTCGAAGCTCAGGCACATTTAGAGGAAGCAAGAGGCCTATTTGAGGAAGCACAGAGGATTGTCTCACAGAATCCGGAAATGGCCATCATGCTGCAGGCCATCAAAATGGAACTCTCAATAACGAACAGTGCAAGGTATCTCGCAGACGCAGTTGCATTGAGCCCAGGTGGAGACGTTTCGGCGGGAATCATGCCTATCAGGAATCTACTCAGTATCCTCGGAACCATTCAGAGAGACGCGCCGCCATTCTGGCGCCCCCGTTTCCAAAACGCCACCCACCACGAATACATTCTCAAGACTGTTGCTGAGATAAGAAGAGCAACTTCAGGCTCAGGGACAATCCGAATGATCTCTGGCAGCGGAACGATGCTCTTTCCTTTTTGGGCCGTTGACATACCCTACACATTCCAGACGGGATCGCTCTGGAAGACGCAGGGGGTCGAAGTCGTCGAATCCGTTCTTGTGTCTGCCACTTTTCCGATGGACCGTGGCGCGATTACCGAGGTGGATCCTCGCCCCGTCCTAACAGACGTTTTCTGTGCGCGGGAAAGGAGAGGTTTCTTGGAGGACTCCTATAGGAGGATGGCTGGCAAGGAAACCACAATAAGTGGTGGAGGTCCGGTTAGGGATTCCATTCGTCGTGCTCAGCCAGGTAGACCAACAGGCATGAAAGTCGTTCCGCCTCTGAGCACAGCCCAAGACTCCATCGCAATCGTCCAGTCCTATGTTACGAGGGCCTGCCAAACGGACAGGACAATCCAAAGCCAACTCAGGTTGAGCGCTCCCCGGGTCATAGATATGGTCTTTGTTTCTGGAACTCCTGGTGGAGGGAGGCCAAATGTCATGCCCTGGCTGGGCGGACTCGCTCCTACATCCGTCGGGGACATTAAGGTCCTGACGGCAATTGCCCTTTAACGTAGCACACATAGGGAGGAAAGGCGATAGGGAGGTGAGGATTTGCCATGAAGTGCCCTCGTTGTGGGAGAGACATTGGAGAGGAAGCGAGATTCTGCCAACACTGTGGCTATCAGATTCCAGGGGGTACCCAATCAGTGCAAACTTGGGGACCTCCGATTGCCCAACGTCCGCCTGAAAAGAGCCATCTGACAGCGATTGTTATAGTGCTGGTTGTCGTTGTGCTCGTCATCCTTGCCGTGGCCTTGCTTGCATTCGTGGGCATGGGATCGAAAGCCACTGTTGTCATAAACGTCTATTCAACACATCTCCTGTTCACGGTTGACTACACCCTAAGTGCGGACTACAAACAAGTTGCCTCGGGCACAATAGCCCCGGGTCAATATGTCATCTACACACACACGTTCTACTGGCCATCAGGAGAACAAAAGACTTTGCATGTATCTGCCATTTCGACAGGAGGAGGCTTTGGAAGTCAGAGCGACTCTGATGACATCTTCATGTCGGACGGTGGCCAGTATACGGTGAATCTCCATATTTGAGATGACGGCTGCGTGAGAACGAGAAAAAGGAAAAGGGTTTGAGCCGAGCCGTCCGAAAGACCTTTGATAGGAGAGACGATACAAGTGCGAGGAATTTGCAATGAGGTGTCCACACTGCTATGCGGATGTTGGGAACGACTTTGGGAGTCACTGCGGGCATTGCGGAGGGGCATTGCTAGTTCAGTATTCAGAGCCACAAACACGAACGTCGGTTGCGAGAACCCTTGCACTCATTGCGGTTGGTATCATCGCATTTTGTCTTTTGGTCGGTGGCCTCATCGTCGTCAATACTGACCCCGCGACATACTACGACACCCAACGCAATGGCAAATCGACAGCACACGAGCGACGGGTGTCATACTTTCAGAGCTAGCCATTGCGTTGATTGCCGTCGCGTTCGTGGGTTTCCTCTTCAATCCGAGACCCTAGAATAAGGAAGATGTAAGGGGTTTGCGCCGAGGTCTCAATCCCTTTTGATTGAACGAAAAGAATAAATGTCTGGCTCGGACACCTGACCTTTCCGTAATTAAAGCTTATGAGCTCTGCCCAGGTGTCATCGAGAGGGCACTTTCGCGTTCCTCCTCCGCAAACTGTGAAGTCACCGTCGCCCACTCCATGGTTTTTGGGAGTCTCATGAATTCTGATTCGAGTCACATTTTAGAACACTCAGCAAGGACCGACCAGTGCCCTGACTGTGG
>JAHIZT010000131.1 GCA_018814355.1 Candidatus Thermoplasmatota archaeon
AACCATCCGAGTTGGGTTCAAGTGATGATGCCTCAACCTGGGGCGTTAGAACTTGGGTTCAGCAAGGGGGGTTAAGTCGTAACAAGGTATCTGTAGGGGAACCTGCAGATGGATCACCTCCTACGCAAAACCGGAGGGGAACTACCCCTCCACCAAATATTGGTGGGGTTCCAAGCACCTAAGACAAAAGCAATCTATCATCGAACGTCCAGCGATATTTTTTCTTCAAATCATCGATATAGCGCACAGCTTGCGCTCCGTTTCGAATCAAAATGAAGAAGAATGGAAAAGGGTTTTGAATGGTTCGGGCGCTCTTGCTTATCTAAGGCTTCTTCCTGCTCATCATGAACATCAGGGCAAGCAGCACTAGTATGACGATCACCAGCACGACGTTGATCATGGCATAGGTACCCGCTGTGTCCGCCTTCTTATCGATCCGGTCCTCCTGGTCCTGCATGGCGTCGAGCTGGGTCTGCAAATCCGCTAACGACGCGCTTAAGGCTGCGATCGTCATCAATATCATCGTGACATTCCCGTCTGCGGCAGCCAGCTGCGCCTGGAGGGTCGCAATCTGGTTCTTGAGCGAGTCCATCTGCTGATCGAGGGTCTCACCCACAACGATCACTAGAGACATCCTCTGCTCTGGAAGTGTCGTTCCTCCATTGTCGTACTCCACGCCCATGTACGGGAGTGACACTGTGTAGGCTCCTGCAGCTATCCCTTCAGGGATGGCCATCTGGAATCCGAATGTCACGTCAAAGGTTCCCTGGAACGGGACTGAGCTGTAGGAAATCCCAGTTCCTGACACTAGCACAGCGTTACCGTAGTAGTATTCGGCAACCACGTTCGCGAAGTCGATGGAAACGGTCACCATTACTGTCCTTCCGGTCTGCACAGTCGTCGGCGCGACCGATGTTGAGATGGACATAATCCGCATCTCCTCAACACCTTCGAACACAGTGCTAGCGTCGTTGCCACCTATCGCCAGAATCCTACCGTCGTCAGTAGCTGCTCCGCCCAGGTACCTCGACTTCATGGTCATGTCGGGACCGTCGTACCAGGCTTTCTCCCATGAGTTGAAGTAGTAGGTCCAGTTGTAGCCCGCGTCAACGTTGGTGGAACCCACTCCGCCGCCGAACGCATAGATTAGACCATCTACGCCTCTGACAGCAGCCAGGGTCGCGGTAGCCAGGGGCAAGGGTGCCACTGATTCCCAGCTGCCCCAGGTGTAGTAAATATTCACGGCGGCTGTGGTTCCAGTTGCTGTATTGCCTCCAATATAGCATAAGTAATATCCAGCGCTGACAACAGCGCCCGCTTTGACACCCACCGGCATGTTCGCACCAGTACTCCATCCGTCTGTCGCAGTGTCGTAGACATTCACAACGTTCGAGTAAGGCATGCCAGGAGTCTCTCCGCCGAAGACATAGATCATGCCATTGTCACCTGCGCCGGCCTTCGCCTCCCAGACTCTCTGAGGGACAGGCGTTCCGCTACTCCAGGTATTCGAATTGATGTCGTAGATTTGTGTGTAGTCAATCGCGCCTGTGATGCTATCCCAGCCGCCGAAGACGTAGACCTTGCCATCAAAGTAGGCTCCTGCCGCGCCACGAGAAGCATATGGCAGGGGCGCGAGGTCTCGCCACTGACCCGTGTCAGGGTCATATGAAGATACGTTGTTCACGGCGACATAGCCTATCACGTTCACGCCACCGATCACATACACCAATCCATCATCGTCCTGGACGACGACAGCTTGTGAATGCGTGTCGTTGAGCGGTGAGGCGGGCGTCCACTCCGCCACAATGGCGGCCTCGGCTGGAGTCGGGATGACCCTAAGAGAGAACATCGACATCAGCAGGACGAGCCCCACCACTATTCCAAGTCCAAATCTTCCTTCATTCCTTTTCATAGATTCACCTCAAGATGAAAACGAGTCCTCTGACTGCATCCATCCCTTGGGCGTCTAACCCGAATCGCTATTGACCCGAACCAATATAAGTCCATCGGTATCCGTGGCCAATCCCCCTGGCTTGCACAGATCACGGCGGATTTCTCTCAAGAATGGGATCATGACAGATTGACGGACATTGCCGAATTCTCGTGATATGGACGAAACCCTTTGCTTTCGGAAAAACATCAGCCGAGTCCTCGATTCTCCAAACAATCGTCAATAGGGACCCCGCCACATCAACAAGTTTTCAACCCCGTTTCCGAATGTTTTTATACCTCGGCAGATTACACTGACCTCAGCTGTCGTTTCTGCGTCTGGCCGAGCGAGGGACCGGGGATGCAACGACGATGGTGATACTTGAGTCTAGGGAAGAGATACCATGATGATTCTGAAGATGAAGAAGGAGGACCTTTCCGTCTTCCTCGACTCCGTCAAGGAGTGGGGAGAACTCTGGGGTCCGACGAAGAAGGGAGACAAGGTGTCCTACGCGAAGGTTGACTCGCTATCGCAGATGGATCTGAAGGCGACGAGGACCATCATACCGCCAAAGAAGTTCCTCTATCCGCCTAGGTTCACGATGTTCGACTACGACGAGGATGGCTTTGTCGAGAGGCGCGGTGACGTGCCGCG
The DNA here is from genome assembly GCA_018814355.1 of Candidatus Thermoplasmatota archaeon. Classification (NCBI taxonomy): domain Archaea; kingdom Methanobacteriati; phylum Thermoplasmatota; species Thermoplasmatota archaeon. The sequence continues at coordinate 2,585 of JAHIZT010000131.1, forward strand.
GAGGATCCTGTTCGGAATCCACCCCTGCGACATCCATGGCATACTCATCATGGACAAGCTATTCCTAGAGACGTACAAGGACCCATACTACGCTGAGAGAAGGGAGAAGACCTTGCTGCTAGGGCACAGCTGCATCCCCGATGACAAGTGTATGTGCATGGCGACCAATACTGATTTCATCGCTGAGGGGTTCGACCTGTTCTTCACGGACCTCAAGATGTTCTATCTCGTCAGGGTCGGATCGACGAAGGGACATGACCTTGTGAGAATGAAGCCGGACCTGTTCAGCAGGGACCTTGGCAAGAACGAGATCCTCACCTACAATGAGTACAGGAATTGGAAGAACTCCCAGTTCAAGAAACAAATGGATTTCACGGGCATGCCATACATATTCGAGCTAGGATACAACAGTCCTGTCTGGGACCAGCTTGGGGACAAATGCCTCTCGTGCGGTCAGTGCTCGATGGTCTGTCCGACATGCAACTGCTACAATGTGGTCGATGAGGTGGAGCTCGGAACCGTCGAGGGTACGAGGGACCGATTCTGGGACAGCTGCATGTTCAGAGAGTATTCCCTTGTTGCTGGAGGCGGCAATTTCAGGGACAAGAGAGCCGACAGATTGAGGCTCTGGTATACTCACAAGTTGCAGGCGTACATAGGGGAGTTCGGAAAGCCGGCGTGTGTCGGCTGCGGAAGATGCGTCGATACATGTCCTGTGGAGATCAACGTGGTCACCGTCTCGAACGCCCTCAAGGAGCAGGAGGTGGGCAAGTGAAGAAGATGTGCGTGGTCCTTGATGAAAAGGAGGTGGACGACAACCCCTTCACCCCGGACACGTGGAGGATTGTTCGGAAGTACCCGCTCATTAGCGACGTGAACTTCTTCCAAGCGAGACCCGTTGATGTCGACGAGGCGCTGAAGTTCGACTACCTGCCGGGGCAGTTCGTGATGTTGTCAATAGCCGGGGAGGGTGAGGCGCCGTTCTGTATCTCTTCGTCCCCTTCGAGACCCGGGTTGCTGGAATTCTGCATCAGGAATGTGGGAACGCTCACGAGCACTCTCTTCGGGCTGAAGGAGAACCAGACAATAGGCATACGCGGCCCGTACGGCAACGGCTTCCCCATCGAGAAGATGGAAGGCAAGGACATCTTGATAGTCGCAGGCGGCATGGGCGTCGCCCCGCTTCGCTCGCTGCTCCTTTACGTACTTGACAATCGGGACAAGTTCGGCAAGCTCACCTACTTGCACGGCGCCAGGAACCCTGGCGAGATGCTGTTCCGGGAGGAGTTCATGCAGCTGAAGGAACGCGATGACCTCCACTGCCTGCTGTCCGTCGACAAGGATGACACGGGCAAGTGGACGGAGAAGGTTGGCGTTGTCACGACGCTCTTCAAGGATCTCGGACCGATTGATGCCAAGAACACGGTCGCGGCGGTCTGCGGCCCGCCGATCATGTACAAGTTCGTAATGCAGAACCTCGTCCAGCTGGGAATTCCAAAGCACCAGATACTGATGACGCTGGAGAGGAGGATGAAGTGCGGCGTCGGCAAATGCGGCCATTGCGCGATCGAGTATCTCTACACGTGCATAGATGGTCCTGTGTTCTCATGGTGGGACGTGCTCCACATGAAGGAGCTCATAGGGAGGGGTGCAAGTGACAAGACAATCTCCTAAGGTCGGAGTCTACGGATTCACGGGCTGCGCGGGCGACCAGCTCATGATACTCAACTGCGAGGACCAGCTTGTGGACCTGTTCGGCGCGACCGATATCCGCTCTTTCGTGATGGCGAAGAGCGACAACCACGAGGGCGAGCTCGATGTCGCGTTCATCGAGGGCTCGATATCGACCGAAGAGCAGCTGAAGAGGCTGAAGGAGATAAGGGAGCGCTCGAAGGTCATGATCGCCATAGGCACATGCGCTTGTCACGGGGGACCCCAGGCCATGAAACTGGGAGAGGGCAAGTGGGAGGAGATGTACAAGAAGGTCTACGGGAACGCCAAGATCAACGTGTCGAAGGCGTTCGAAGCTCAACCCATCGATGCCTTCGTCAAGGTCGACATGTACATCCCAGGGTGCCCGATCGACAAGACAGAGTTCCTGGGAACGGTTTCGAAGCTCGTGGCAGGAAGGCACCCGTACCTGCTCAAGGCCCCCGTCTGCCTGGAATGCAGATGGAGGGAGAACCCGTGCATACTCTATGCCGGGAGATTCTGTGCAGGCCCGCTCACCAAATCCGGCTGCGGCGCTGTATGCCCTACTCATAACCTGCCTTGCGTTGGCTGCTGGGGACCGACCGATGACTTGAACGTGAGTTCCGAATACGAGCTCCTCAAGGAGAAGGGGTACGACCCAGATGAGATCATAAAGAAGATCAAGAAGTTCGGAGGCGCACGCGTAGCCCAACTTGTGAAGGACCTCGAGAAGAAGAAGGAGGCAAAAACATGAGAGAACTCAACGTCGAGGCGCTCGCAAGGGTCGAGGGGGATGGCGGGATTACCGTCACGCTCGACGGTAAGAAAGTCAAGAGCGTCACGTTGGATGTGCACGAGGGGCCGAGGCTCATCGAACAGCTCGTCAGGGGCATGACCCCTGCGGACGACCTGAACGTCATCCCGAGGATATGCGCCATATGCACCCTTTCCCACAGGTACTCCGCGATCAGGGGATTGGAGAAGGCCTTGGGGATCAAGGCTCCGGAGAAGGCGCAACTCACTAGGGAGCTCATGATGCTGGGCGAGAACGTCGAAAGCAACTCGCTCCACACATTCCTTCTGGCACTACCCGATTTCCTTGGCTATCCGTCTGCGATCGCGATGTTGAACGACTACGGAGACGATGTCAAGCGCGCTCTGCGCCTCAAGAAGTTCGGAAATCACGTTATGGCCGTGACGAGCGGAAGGATCGTCCACGGAGAGAACCCTATCCTAGGCGGGTTCGGGAAGTACCCCGGCAGGAAGGCGCTCGAGGAGATCAAGTTGAAATCCCATGAGCTAGTGCCTGACGCGGTCCGCGCGGTGGAGCTGTTCGCGTCCATCGACTACCCGACATATCCGGAGGCGGACATGCTGTTCATGTCCGTTGACGCACCGAAGATGCAGTTCGGGTTCGCCGGCGAGTCAATCATCATCTCAAACGGGAAGCAGGCAGATGTCGAGGACTACAAGAAGCTCACGAACGAGAGGATAGTCTCGCACTCGTTCGCCAAGAGGTCGCTGTACCAGGACAAGCCGTTCACGGTCGGCGCGAACGCTAGGCTCATCAACATGGGCAAGCGGCTCGACGGGCAAGCGGCAGATCTGTTCAAGGAGCACTACAACGACAGATGGCTGAAGAACCCGCTCATGAACAACCTCGCCCAGGCGATCGAGATGCTGTGGTCCCTGGAGCACATACCCGACACAGTTGACAAAGTCATGTCGCTGGAAGACCCGCCGATAGAGAAGCCCACCAGGGAGAACGGTTCCGGAACGGGCGCGGTAGAGGCTCCAAGAGGCACACTGTACCACCACTACGACATCAAGAACGGTCTCATCGAAGCCGCGGACATAATCACACCTACAGCACAGAACCTCGATGACATAGAGAGGCACATGAAGCTGACAGCTGAGAGGATGCTCGCTGACGACAAGAAAGACGAAGAGGTCCGGCTCGGGCTGGAGATGGTGGCGAGGGCGTACGACCCATGCATAAGCTGCGCAACGCATCTGGTGACTCTGAAGCGGGTCTGAGAGCTCAACTCGAGGACATCGCGTGCGAAGGCCGCGTGTATGTATTGGGGCTGGGCAACACCGACAGGGCCGACGACGGCGCGGGCGTGCTCGTCGCTCTAGCATTGAAGAAACTCTTTCCTTCATTCTCCTATTCTGAACATGACGGCGTTGAGGGCACAGTGCTGGACATCTCCGAGAAGGAGGAGGTTGCTGCGGTGTTCTTCGTAGACGCCGCCAATCTGAACATGACACCTGGTTCTATCAAGCTCGTGAGGAAAGACGACATCAAACAGACCGAGATAACGACTCATCGGGTCGCTGTTGCCCTGATGGCAACAATCCTGGAAAAGACTGGGAAAAGATCTGCAGTCATCTGCATTCAGCCCGGAAGGATCGAGTTCAGAGGCAGAGTCACGAAGCCTGTTCGCGAAACGATCAGGACCGTCACGAGTGTGCTGAAGGAGCTAATGACGGACAGGGACAGGTGACCAGCCAGGCGCCATCGTCGGTGTAGTCGGCCATCAGGAAAGCTTTATGATGGCCTAGGCCCTTCTCCAAATCCCGTGAGGCAGGAATGAAGGTTATTGTAGTCTCCGGGGGAGTTTTATCGGGACTGGGGAAGGGCATCACGTCCTCATCCATCGGCTGCGTTTTGAAAGCTAGAGGGTTGAAAGTCACCGCCATGAAGATCGATCCATACTTGAACTTCGATGCGGGCACTTTGAACCCGTTCGAGCATGGAGAGGTTTTCGTTCTGGACGATGGGGGAGAGGCGGACCTCGACCTTGGCAACTACGAGAGATTCCTAGACGTGAGCCTCACAAGCGACCATGTCGTCACAACGGGCAAAGTGTACGGAAGCGTGATAGAGAAGGAGCGGATGGGGAACTTCCTCGGGAAGACCGTCCAGATAATCCCTCACATCACGAACGAGATCAAGTCGATGATATCGAATGTCGCCATCAAGGCCGGAGCCGACGTGACGATCGTCGAATTGGGCGGCACGGTGGGCGACATCGAATCGATGCCGTTCCTAGAGGCCATGAGGCAGATGCGCTCTGAGATGGGCCATGAGAACTTCATATTCGTCCATACGACCTTGGTGCCGATTCTGGGCACATTGCATGAGCAGAAGACGAAGCCTACCCAGCACTCCGTGAAGGAGCTCAGGTCCGTCGGCATACAGCCCGATGTCATCGTCGCGAGGTGCGAGAAGCCGCTCGAAGAAGGCGCGAAGAGGAAGATCGCACTCTTCTGCGACGTGCCTATTACCGCGGTGATAAGCGCTCCCGACGCGAAATCGATCTACCAGGTCCCGATATTCCTCGAGGAGCAAGGGCTCACAGACTATCTGCTTGACAAGATGGCGATCAAGAGCAAGCCCGACGGGTTGACCGACTGGAAGAAGTACCTCCGCAAGGTGATGAACCCGAAGCACGAGGTCAGGATACTCCTCGTTGGGAAGTACATGGAGCAGCGCGATTCCTACATGAGCCACTATGAGGCGTTCACGCACGCAGGGGCAGAACTCGATACCAGAGTCAAGTTCCTGAGGATGGAGGCAGAGGACATCGACAAGGAGAATTCAAGACATCTCCTTGCTGAGAGCGATGGCATCCTGATTCCAGGTGGATTCGGTTCGAGGGGCACTGAGGGCAAGGTAGAAGCGATAAAGTACGCAAGGGAGAACAAGGTGCCGTTCCTCGGAGTGTGTCTTGGGTTCCAGCTGGCAAATGTGGAGTTCGCCAGAGGCGTCCTCGGCATGGGGGACGCGAACAGCACCGAATTCGACCCGCACACAGCCCACCCTGTGGTCGATTTCCTCCCAGAACAGAAGAAATTGGCGAAGAAGGGCGCGACCATGAGGCTCGGAGCACAGAGCGTGGTCATAGAGAAGGGATCCATTGCCGAGAGACTGTACGGCGCCACTGAAATCCAGGAGCGTCACAGGCACAGGTACGAAATCAACCCGCATTACATCGACAGGATTCAGGAGAAGGGGTTGAAGTTCACTGGGAAATCACCCGACGGCAAGAGGATGGAGATAGCCGAGCTGCAGGGACACCCGTACTTCATAGGGTCCCAGTTCCACCCGGAGTTCAAGTCGAGGCCCCAGAGGCCAGCGCCTCTGCACTTTGGGCTCGTGAAAGCGGCGCTCGAGTTCTCGCAGAAGAGAAGGAAGTAAACGTGGATTCGCCTAGGTTGCGTTCTCAGCGGGCTTGTTCGCCTTAGGGAGCCCCACCTTGAAGACAGTGCCCTTGGAGAAGTCTCCTTTCACTCTGTCCTCGACCCATATCCTCCCGTTGAACTTCTCGACTATCGTACTCACGATCGACAGGCCCAGCCCGAACCCCTTGATGCCAGTCATGCCAGTGGCGAACCTCTCGAAGACCACATTCTTCCTGTCGTCCGGTATCCCTCTGCCCCGGTCTATGACGGAGACGACCCAGAATTCGCCCTGGGGAGTAACCTCCTCGGAGACCTGAACCTCGGCCCTGACCCTCTTCGCGGTGTCGAACTTGACGGCGTTCGAGATTATGTTGAGGAACAGGTCGTCAAGGTACTGGTTGGCCAATGTGTAATGGGTGTCCGGCGAGAGGTTCGAGACTAAGGTGATCTTCCTTTCCGGTGTGGCCTTTGTGACAGTCTCTATCGCTCCAGCAACCGATTTCTGTATGTCCATCGGGACGTAATCGGTGTCAGCCATCATCCTGAGCTTCGCGAGTTTTCTGATGTTGTCTATGAGGCGAGCGTTGTTCTTGACTTGGACGAGAGCTCGGTCAGCGTATTTCCTCTGATTGTCGTCCAAACGCTTGTCCTGGAGCAGCAACTCGATGTATCCCATGATCCCTTGGTTGAAATTGTTGATGTCATGGGTCATGAGATCGTTCAACAGCGCGATCTCGTTCGCCGCCAGGACCTGCTTCTCGTACAACTTGGCATTCTCCAGAGCGATCGAGGCGATCCCGGCCATGATCTCCAGGACTTCGATGTGATCCTCCGATGGAATCTTGAGATCGTTCGGTTCGTCGACCACAAGATACCCTGTCAACCGGCCGCTCCTGTCCTTCAAGGTCGTTATCAACAGGTCTCGCTCGTGCCAGGCCTCAGGAGAAGCCCTAGGCGCATCGGCCAGCTCAGGGTGTGCTAGGAACTGGAACTGATCGATCCCGAACTGCTGGTCCTCGAACTTGATGAGGTAACTGGACGCGCCTATCCTGAACTTGTCGTTCAAGTCATCAAGGACGCTCTGCCCGTCCCTGGTCGATCCCTTCTCCACCCACTTCGGATATCCGGACATAGCGTTTACCACAAACACATCGCGGGAAGGATTCCAGACACCGATGGAGACTCTCCTGAATCCCAACGATTGAACGATTGAGTCCGTGATACGCTGAAGAAGCCTGTCGAGGTCGTCCATGTACATGACAGAGGTGGTAAGCTCAAGGACTCTGGCCATCTGCTCCACCTTCCTCCTGCTGTCAGCCAGCAGCGTCTCCCTGGTCCCATATAGTTCCGCGTTCTCCACGGCGACAGCAGCCTGACTTGCGAACAGCTGAGCGACCTCGAACTCAGTCGGTGAGAAGCTGGCCTCACCCTCCCTGTAGAGCGTGAGGACACCTATTACGCGGTTCTTGCCAAGGAGGGGGATCGACATCAAGGCTTCGTTCTCCACGGGAGTCCCGGCCACCTGAGCCACTCTGGAGTCGTTCAGAGCGTCGTTGATGAGCTCCGCTTTGCCAGTCTTGGCCACAAAGCCTGTGAGCCCGACACCGACTGCGAACTCCTCGGCCATAATCTCCTTGGCATACTTGCCCTTCGAGAGGATAGGAGTGATCATCATCCTATTGTTATCAACTCGGTAGAACGTAATCCCGTCATACCAGACGACGTTCCTGAGCTTGTCCGCGACCAGATCGTAGACGCTGCTAGTGTCCAGCTGCCTCTGCATGGACAGCGCCGTCTCAAGCAGGGCCAGCTGGGAATGAACTCTCTGGTTGAGCGAGGAAAGAAGATTCGCGTTCTCCAAAGCAATCGCTGCATGATCCGCCAACGACGACAGGAAGAGCGTGTCACTCTTCGTGAAGGGCGTGCCAGCTAGTTTGTTGTAGACATTCACCACGCCGATGCCTCTGCCCTCTATCAGCAGCGGGGCGCAGACGATCGATTTGATGCCGAACATCTCACCGTCGAGCTCGATGGCGTCTGGGTCTGAGAGGTAGTCGTTGACGACCTCGGTCTTGAGCGATCTCAGCGCTCTCCCCGACACGCCCACGTTCGCTTTGAACGACCTCGATTTCAGCAGCTCCTTGCCAAACCTATAGGAGGCGACGAAATTCATAGTCTTCCCAGATTCGTCAATAAGCCCTACCATGGCCTTCTCCGCCTTCAGGAGGTTCGCAGCATCGCGGGCAACCTGATCCAGGATGACGTTCGGCTCCGACCTATACGATATCTGCTTGCTAATCCTGTCGAGGATTGACAGGGCGGTTTCGCGTTCCTTTGATTCGGTGTATACTCGCGCATTCGTGATGGATGTGGCCAGCATGTCGCCAAGCATCTCCATTGTGCTCACGTCGTTCCTAGTGAAGGCATCCTTGATATCACTTTGAACGTCGAGCACTCCAAGAATCTCTCCCCTGTACGTGACTGGCACTGAGAGCTCGGACTTCGTCCCAATCAAATCTTTCCTGACATATCTGGGGTCGGTCTCGACATCGCCGCTGACGAGTGTCTCCCCGAAGTAGGCTGAATAGCCGACTATGCCCTCCTTGAGTTTCTGTCTTAACTCCCTTGGGACCGAGTCCATCTGCCATCCGTAACCGGATTTGAAGTAGAGGTCTCCGCGCTCCTTGTCCATCATCATCATGGAGACATGCCGGTACCCGAACCCCTGGGCGATGGCCTTCGTGAACTCGTCGATAAGCTCATCCGTATCGAGGATAGAGGTCACGACCCTGCTGATCTTGTTTATCGTAGTCAGCTGACTCACCTTGCGGGCCAGCTCGGTCGTCCTCGCCTCCATTCTAGACTCGAGTTCGGACGTGTACTTCTCGTATTCAACCAACTCGATCTTCTGCCTCGTGATGTCCCTGAGTATCCCGACGGCACCTAGGGTGTGGCCCGTATCGCCCCTCACGGGTTTCGCATCGACCTGTGTATAGTACCTAGCGCCGTCCTTCCGCAAGCCTGTCATCTCACCCTGCCACCCGAGCTCGACGGCTGCCTTCATGATTGTCTGCATCGTCCCGGCTGGGGCTCCAGGTTTCGATGCCTCCGTCATGCTTAGTCCGGCGACGCTTTTTTCATCGTATCCAGTGAGACCAACGTACGCCTTGTTTACGTAGATCAGTCGACCCTCAGAGTCTGCGACACATACTGGTTCAGCCATCTGATCGAGGGAAGACATCAACATCCTGAGTTCCGTCTCCATAGCCGTCTTCTCAGTGATGTCTCGCTCCACACACACATAGAAAATCTCGTTCGTGTCGGGGTCGACGTACCTCATCAGGCTTGATTCCCAATGGGCGCCTTGTTCATCCACACCGCGTTCGACAAACGGACCTCTGTCGAAGTCCAGTCCTCCCCGGGCAGGACATCGGGAACAAATCTCAGTGGAGCCCAGAGGCGACTCATAGCATTTCTTCCCTCTGAAATCCCCGATCCTGGATAGGAGCTTCTTGTTCATGAAAACTATCGTGAGATCCTTATCAGCTACAGAGATTCCGTCCGACAAGACATCGAATGCGGAGAACCTGCTAGCCTTACGCTTGAGAGGTCCGCCGACATCCTTGCGGTCATCGGGGGGTCTGGAATGCGTTGGTTTCACCATGGCGACAAGAACCCTGCGACTTGAGATTGCGCGGACTTGTCCATAAATGTTTCTAGAAGGCATCTGTTGACGGGGATCAGAACCCCGTCGTCTCCGCTGAAATGGTCCAGCCCAATAGATTTAACTAGACCATCCACCATGGAACCGCAATGGTCCCTCAGGATGTCTTCGACTACGAGACTCTGCTCGAAAGGGCGAAGAAGAAACTCCCACACACTTTGGAGTCCCATGACAGATTCCAGGTCCCTGAGCCAGATATTATGATCGAGGGCAAGACGACGGTCATCAGGAATTTCGGAGACATCGTGGAGACGCTCAGGCGAGAGCCGGATCACCTTCTCGGATTCCTGCTAAGGGAGCTCGGCACTGCGGGCACGATCGAGGGGCGGAGGGTCGTGTTCAAGGGCAAAGTCGCAACCACTCAGGTTGCAGACAGGATCAAGAGCTATGTCGACGAGTATGTTCTCTGCTCCGAGTGCAACAGGCCTGACACGAAGTTCCTGAAGGACGGCAGAGTGCTGATTCTTGTATGCGAGACGTGCGGAGCCCACAGACCGGTCCATGTGAAGAAGCAGGTCAAGGTCGCTGAGGCAAAGGAGGTCGAAGCTGGCCAGACATACGATGTCATGATCGAGGACGTGGGCAAGAAGGGCGACGGGATCGCTCGCAAAGGGCCATTCATCATCTACATTCCAGGGACGGCCAAGGGCTCTCAGGTCAAAGTGAAGATAGAGAAGGTCTCAGGAACAGTGGCCTTTGGCGTGCGAGCGAGCTGAGCAAGAGCTCAGGGCACCCTCATCCTTGTCCTGAAGGAAATCCTCGCCGAGCCTCCCACCTCTACACGCCTTATCGAATCACCTCTCTTTTCGACCTTGACTTCTATCCTGGAGGGACGGCCGACCCAATGACCCTGTTCCACTACGATGTTCTCAAACCGCTCCCTCGGTATGAACTCGTTCTCAGCCAGATATGCGCCCAGCGCGCCTGCAGCCATTCCCGAAGCCGGGTCTTCAAGGACGTTCGGAGAGGGACGGAAGCATCTTGCGTGTACTGTCGAGCCTTCGTCGAAGACGCCCCAGGTGTAGACTTCGAGTCCCGCGACGTCCAACTCCCTTGACAATGCGGTGATCTCATCTTGGTTTGGCTCGAGCTTTCCCATCACATCGATTGATCGGACGGGGACGAGGAGGTATGGGGAGCCCGTGGACGCCCGGCTCATGGGGAACTCCTCGTGGAAGAGCGATTCTACGCCAATCCCGATTGCGCTGGCCACCTCCTTGACGTCGCCCTCACTTGCGAACATAGGTCTCTTCTGAGTCATCCATGCCCGTCTCGGACCATCCTCATCTCCATCGACGGAGAACGGGAGCACCCCGACCTGCGTCTCCAACCTGTGTCTGCCTCCAGAGATTCTTCCGAACGACTGCAGCTCGGCCAGGCACCAAATGGCGCCAATCGTCGCGTGTCCGTTCAACGGATCCTCTGCGTAAGGATTGAAGTACCTCAACCTCACATCTGCCTTCTTCGACCTCAGAACAAACGCTGTCGCCGGAGAACCTGCCTCTGAGGCGATTCTCTGCATCTGCACCTCGTCCAGGAGGTCAGCGTCGAGCACAACGCTCGCTGGGTTGCCGTTGTAAAGCTCCTCTGTGAACACATCCACTCGGAGCATTTCCAGCTCTGCCACGCATGAGGCACAGGTGTGGAGCTATTTGGAAGTTTTCCGGTCATGGGGTGCACAAAGTATTTCTAAAGCGCGTCGGAATAGCCTGAGCCGATGGAAGCCTCGGTCAGGACCACGGTCATCATGGGACTCGTATTCGCCGTGTCGCAGCTCGGCGCACTGTTCATGGCCTCGGCTTTCCTGGGTCCAGAAGAGCAGATATTCGAGAACCCGAACGACCCCCTCATACCTATCATATACATAGCCCTGGTGATAGGATTCACGTTCGCAGTCCTTTACATAATCAAGAAGCACAGGGAGAACCTCGTTAGGATCATCTTCCTCGGTGCCGTCGCGTACACCATCTTCTTCGTGCTCTTCATCATGCTTGCGAGCATTGTTGCTGGCGTCATCGCGACCATCGCATCCATAGGAGTGACCGCGATCATCACATACTACCTAGTGAAGAAGCCTGAGTGGTATGTGATTGACGCTTCGGGCGTCCTGATGGCCATTGGCGTTACCGCGATATTCGGGGTCTCACTCAGCATCCTGCCAGTAATGATCCTTCTCATCGTCCTGGCGGCATATGACGCGATCTCCGTCTACAGGACGAAGCATATGATTGCTCTGGCGGACAGCGTGACACAGATGAGACTGCCCATTCTGCTCGTGATACCCAAGAAGAGGGGCTATTCGTACATTCGGCAGAAATCCTTGAAGCAACAGCTGGACGAGGGTGACGAGAGGGAGGCCATGTTCATGGGCCTCGGGGACCTGATAATCCCAGGCGTTCTTGTGATATCAGCGTTCAGCTTCCTGCCCAGTGATTCGATCGGGGCCTTGACAGGCAATCTGATCGTTGCGCTGGGGACGCTCGTCGGCGCCATGGTCGGCTTCGCCATGCTGATGAGGTTCGTTCTCAAAGGAAAGCCGCAGGCCGGGCTGCCGTTGTTGAATGGAGGGGCCATAGTGGGGTATGCCCTGTCATACGTTATCGTCTATGGGAGCCTCTCACTTGGCATCACATGGTGATCAAGTCAACTACCACCGGATAGATCCAGTGGCTTGTCCTTCCAGTTTTCGTTTAGGGGTTGGTTCCCCGACGGACGCCCTTGCGGGAACGGAGGACGATTGGCTGGTTGACTTCGGGGATGTCGCCCCTCAGATACCGTCGCAGTATCAGCAGCCTACTCCCGCAGGAAGGTTTCATAGGCATCTTATCCGCCCCGTCATCGCTGACGACTTGCCCGTAGGAGCTACGAGAGTGGATTATCTGAGGGGCTATATTTTATCTGGTGGCGCTCCAATTCCTCCCTCCAATGAATTGGAGGGTCTCCTTGGAGGCGATTTTATGAAAGAGCTCCACATCTTGGTTTGTTCGGACCTGCATGGGTCCCCTGAGGCACTCGACATGCTTGAGGCTGCCGTGTCAGCCGACAAGTACGAGCTCTTGGTTGCGTGCGGAGATTTCACGACCTTCGGCTCCACCGACTATACGAAGGAGTTCCTGAGCAGGATCAGTATCAAGATCCTGGCCGTTCCGGGGAACTGCGACATACCTGATAACGTTGCGGTGCTTGAGCAGGCGGATGCTAGCATACATAACATGAGAGCGAAGGTGGGTGGGTGGCAGTTCTTCGGGTTCGGCGGGGGGCTCCCGACGAACATGGGAATGCCATTTGAGATCGAGGAGAGTCTGATGGAGAGGTCGTTGAGAGCCGTCGCAGTTCCAGAAGCGATCATGGTCACGCACATGCCTTCGTACGGGATGAACGACATCGCGCGGTCCGGAAGGAACGCGGGCTCCAAGGGAATCCTCAGGATTGCGCAAGAGTTCAAGCCCGTGCTCGCACTCGCAGGTCACTATCATGAGTCACGCGGTAAAGTGATATCAAAGGATACGACCTTCGTCAACCCGGGCCCGGCTAAGAAAGGGTTCTATGCCAGCGTGCGCGTTGGAGAAGTGGTAGAGGTCGACTTCCACGAAGTAAGACAGGATACGGCCAAACCCACAATGTTTTAATACCCCTCCCACTTTCACTCACCCCGAGAGGTTATTGATGGCCATTTGGCAAGGCAGACCCAAGAGGAAACCGTCTGGTGGCAGGTTGAGAGCCGCCCGCAAGAAGAGACGGTTCGAAATCGGCAGGGAAAAGCAGTTCACGCACTTGGGCAAGAGAAAGGTCAAGATGTACAGGGTCAAGGGGAACAACAGCAAGGCCCGCCTACTCATGGCCGACGTGGCGAACGTGGTTGACCCGAAGACGCGGGTCATCAAGAAGGTCAAGATCCTTACCGTGAAGACCAACCCGTCAAACCCCAACTACGTCCAGAGAAACATCATGACGAAAGGTGCGACTGTGATGACGGAGATTGGCGAGGCGGTCATCACATCGAGATGCGGTCAGGATGGCGTCGTAAACGCAATTCTTCTGAATCCGGCCCAGACACCTTCTAGCTGATCGGCTCGAACGGCTGGTCCGCCACCAGCTCAGGACGAACGAGTGATGTTCATTCCGGTAGCCCTGGCGATAGGCAGCGTAGAGGGCGGGCTGGCCTCGTCCCACCAATAGACTTCCTCGGCTGCCTTTGACAAGGCGTCGACGCTCTTCCACAGGTTCATCAGGTTGTCGCTCACACGTATGTTCTTGACGGATCCCACTACCTCCCCGTTCTCGATCCTAAGGATCGCGTCCCTCGGGATGGTTGAGAACTCGCCCGTGCTGTAGTTCTGGAACCTGGTGTACCATGTGTTGTTGAAGTAGAGGCCGCGCTTGGTGTCTGCTATGATCTCGTCGAGCTTCCAGTCGCCAGGCGTTAGGACCGGATGGAACGGCAGAGGCTGAGCGGCCATGGCGTTCGCGGTTGGTATGAGAGGTCCGGCACTCGCCGTTGTCTTGGTCTTGAACCTCTTCGCCGTGGAAGTGTTGTGCAGATAGGTCTTGAACACGCCGTCCTTTATCAAAACGTTGCGCCTCGTCGGCACACCCTCGTGATCGTAGGACCTGCGCGAGGTCGATGTGATGGTGGGGTCGTCCACGAACGTGACCTCGTTCGAAGCTACGCGCTTGCCAATCTTCTTGGCGTACATCGAGGCACCTATCTCGACGCTCATTGCGCTCATCATGTGGGAAGTGGACTGCGTCACCGATCCGAGGAAAAGGGGTTCCATGATGATGTCCATCTTGCCCTCCTCCCCCTGGACCGGGTTCTTCGCTCTCACGCCCATCTCGCCCGCCTTCTCGCCGATGCCTCTAGCGTCGAGGTCGGAAAGCTTTGCAGCGCAGCATACGGCATGGCCCGAGGCTTCCGGCTGGACGAACGCCCTGACTGACAAATCAACTGAGGCGCTCTCGTCTGATCCAAACGCGCCACCTGAAGATGCAATTGCATTCCTTCCGTGCCGTACGTAGAACGTTCCACCTATGTTGTTCGCTCCCGCGGATTCCGCTCCTTCGATCGCATCGAGCACGTACTTCGAAGGGTCGGATAGCCCCACGATTCTCTTGTCGATCTTTCCTGGCCTGTACTTGAACTTGCCCTTCGCGATCCCGCCATATATCTTGCTCGGAGGGGCCTTCTTCGCCAGCGCGACGAGTTCCCGAGCAAGGCTGTCTTTGGAATCCAAGGCTCTGAGGTCAGTTGACATGATGCGTCTGCCCACGGCGACGAACAGGGCGACATGCTTCTCGTTCCATGAGTTGATGCAGTCGATCTGGTTGTTGGAGAACCGGACCTGAGCGATCGAGCTATTGATGGCCTCCGTTACGACGTCATCGGCTCCCTCGGCACGGGCGACTTCGAGCACATGCCTTGCGAGTTCCTTGAGCTCGTTCATTTCAGCATCACGCTCCTGAGCCTTATCATGGGCCCACCCATGTCCGTCGCCATGCCCTGCATGGGGTCGCCCTTCCCGCATTCGCCAGACGTCAACACGACCTTCTTGGATGCGGCGTCGATGGCGCCCCAGAATGCAGGTGTGGTGATCTCGAGAATGCACTTCCTTGCCGGACCCGCCAATTCGCCGTCCTTGACGAAGTATGCCTCCCTTGACACGTACTTCTGGTTGAATCTCTTGTCGTCGATGTTCCATTCCGTGAATGAGTGCATGAGGACGCCGTCCTTGACGGAACCGATGAGCTCGTCCTCCTCGAAATCCCCCGGAGCGACGAATGTGTTGCCCATACGTACTATCGGTTCTCTCAGGTAGAACTCGGACCTGGATGCGCCATTGCTCTGGACATTCATCCTTGATGCGCTTTCCCGGTTGTGGAGGAACTCATTGATCAGGCCCTCTTTGTACAGGTATCTCGGTCGTGCCTTGACGCCCTCCTGGTCGTAGGCGTAATACCCATAGGAGCCTTGGACAGTCGGATCATCAATGACGGTCGCATATCTCGACCCGATCTTCTTTCCAATCATGTCCGGAGACACGAACGACTTGCCGGCTTGGGACATCTCGCGGCCCAGAATCCTATCGGCCTCCATCGGGTGGCCGCATGATTCGTGGGCAGCTATGCCCGCGACCTCCGGTCCACAGACGAGGTCCTTAACGCCAGGCTTGACTTTCTTTCCTTTGTCTATCTGCCGCTTGAGCATGCGGACCTCATCCGCAAGGACTCCTTCAAGGGCCCACGCCTCCACATTCTCCCATCCGCCCGTAGCGGCCCATTCCCGGATGGATTGCTCAGTCTCACCTTTGGATGATACCAGATTGTATGACTCGACGACAACCCTGGGAAGAAGGGATCGTATGCGGGAGCCCTCGGAGTTCACGAGCAGGCTCGCGGTCTCGTAATCCCGCTGCTCGTAGTATCTCCCCTGGACCTTCGCTCCAGTCTTCATCACTGCGTTGTCCAAGCCCCTGAGATACTCGAGCTTGTCATCAGTACTCACTTCGACCAGAGGGCGTTTCTGCCGGACTTCCCAGCTAGTATCTATCGCTCGTTCTGATGAAAAGGAGACCGGAGACCTCCGCTTCGCACTCTTGGCCTGCCTGACGGCCTCCTGCACGAGTCTTGCGCCCTCAGATTTTGATATTCTGTTGCTGCTGGAGAAACCGATGCCGTTCGACAACACGATTCTGACGTTCATTCCCGAATCACTAGACTTGGTGACATTGCTGACCTGCCCGGATCTGATCGATATTTGTCTTGAGTTCCTCTCCTCGAGCCGGACCTCCGCGAGGAGAGTGTCCGCCTTCAAAGCAGCTAGGTCTAGAGTCGCCTCCGCAACGTCCTCATCCAACATCGTGCACCTTGGAGCGGCGCATCGACTGTCGGGATATTAAAGTTCGGCCCGACTGCCTGATGGTAGCAGACCGACAAGGTTAGATAGAGGCGCTTCGTTCGCAAGGTCGAGGTCATTAAATGGCCGTTAATCCAGAGAAGGCGATCGTACTCTGGCCCACTTACTTCGACCTAAGGGCGACCAGAGGTGAGGGCCGGAGGGTGCCCAAACGGGATGCCATAGAAGCTCCCAGCGCCCAGATGCTCTTCGAGGCAGTCAAATCGTTGGGATTGGACTGCATACTCGAGCTGGAGAAGTCGTACCCTCGATTCTGGTACAGGAGCGGCGGAAGGGTTTTGGTGGAGCCCAAACTCGGCAAGACTGAGCTGATGGACAAGGTGGCCTCGAAGCTCAAGAACATGCCAAAGCTGAAGATCTGATCCTATCGGTCCTGGGGAGTCCCCACTTCTTCGACCAGTTTCTTGCCTGCGGAGACGCTATCCACTGAGTGGATAACACCTCCACAATCAGAGATGGTCTCCTCGACGCTCTCGAAATCGATGGATGTGCCCTCGATCGTTATCTTGACGCTCTCAGTCTCCCTGTCTACTTCTTCCAGCGTGCAGTTGACACCGGATACTCCGTTCAGGACCCCGATCCTGCGGGACATTTCGATTATAGTCGGATGGTGAGGTTTGAGAACATCCAAAACCAAGCGTTTTATCTCGCTCACTTGACCTATCCCTGCCGGTGGCTGCAGTTAGGAGGTCTGTCTATATATTCCTTTTCAACATTGGTGCCGAGAAAGTGATATCTGGCTGGGGCCAGACAGATGACTTCTCGTCAGGTTTAATACCGCACTAACCAATCCGAATGCGTGGCTAGGTCAGCGATTCCTCCGGAAGAAGTCAAAGTTCTGGACACGAACGCCTCGTATCTCGGCGTGAGGACGATCAATCTCATGGAGAACGCGGGAGCGGCAGTGGCGAAGTATGTACTCAGCATCAGCAAACCCGCATCGAAGCTAGCGGTCATATGCGGAAAGGGTAACAACGGTGGAGACGGATTCGTTGCCGCTAGACATTTGGCTAAACAGGTTCAGACGGACCTCTTCCTGATCGAGCCAGAGCAGGATATCGCTAGCGACATAGCTCGAATGAACCTGGAAAGTGCGAGGGAGAGTCTAAGGCCACTCCCTCACCTCGACACGAGGAAGTACGACATCATTGTGGACGCCATGCTCGGAATCGGCCTGCAGGGGAGTCCGAGGATCCCGTATCCAAGATACATCAAACTACTCAACGACTCGAGAAAGACCATAGTCTCGATCGATGTGCCTTCGGGATGGCCCTCTGACCTTCGCATCAGGTCCGACGTGACTGTGACGTTCCATGCACCAAAGGTGGGCATGAACAAGGAGAACTCGGGCAAGATCGTCGTCGTGGACATAGGCATCCCACCAGATGCCGAGACCTACTGTGGTCCAGGCGATTTCGCCCTACTGCCCAGAAGGAGAAAGGATTCGCACAAGGGGGATTCTGGGAGGGTCCTGGTAATCGGCGGCGGACCGTACACGGGAGCGCCTGCGTTCACGGGGATGGCCGCCATGAGGTCTGGTGTGGACCTCACCTATATCGCGACTCCAGAGACGTCTGCGATTCCAGTCGCCATCTACTCCCCCAGCTACATAGTGAGGGCACTGGAAGGAGAGATCCTTCGCGAGGACCATGTAAAGGAACTCCTGCAGTTCAGCAAGGGCATGGACGTGGTCGCCATCGGTCCCGGTCTGGGCAACGCGCCCGAGACCATTTCGGCGATCCAGTCGATCGTCAGGAGCGTCGACAAGCCCCTGGTGGTAGATGCCGACGCGATAGGGGCCTGCGGCGCGAAACCTCAAATCCTGAAGAAGAAGGCTGGCGTTCTCACACCACACGCCGGGGAGTTCAAGAAGCTCACTGGAAAAACCCTTCCCCAAGACGACCTCGACAAACGTAAGGCGGTGGTCAGAGAGGCCGCATCCAGGCTAAAGATGACGATCCTTCTGAAGGGACCTGTGGACATCATCAGCGACGGCTCCTACATCAAACTGAACAGAATCCACAATGACGCGATGACCGTGGGCGGGACGGGAGATGTCCTCACGGGGATTGTTGCTGGACTGATCGCCCAGAAGGCAACACCATTTGGTGCGGCGCGCATAGGGGCATTTACGGCGGGCCTCGCCGGTGACCTCGCGTTCGAGGAGAAGAGCTACGGTCTGCTCGCCACTGATGTGATAGAGAAGATACCATTTGTGCTCAGAAGGTATCTGTAGCGAGCCATCGAGGCTGACAGATGAAGTTCGCAGTGCTATCAGACATCCACTCCAACCTGCATGCGCTCCGGGCAGCCCAGGATGTGATCAAGGATAACGACGTCGAGATGGTCGTTTGCTTGGGAGACATCATCGGTTACGGGGCTTTCCCCAACGAGTGCTGCGAGATCGTCAAGAAATTGGCAAGACATTGCATCTTCGGCAACCACGAGGTGTCCGTTCTCACGCGTGACACAATATGGATGAACCCGTACGCGGCCAAGGCATCAAAGTGGACGAGTGATGTGCTCAATCAGGATTCTAGAGACTACTTGCTCTCAATCGAACAGTGCGCCAAGTTCGAATCCGCAGGCGCAAGAGTCGCGATGTGTCACGGATCGATAGATAGCGTAGTGGAGTATGTCTACGAGGGCAACACAAGGGATTCGATGCTCTCGAGCGTGGGTGCCGATATTCTGATACTGGGCCACACTCACATCCCCTACATGAAGAAATTTGGTTCAGGCTTGATCTTGAACCCGGGCTCGGTCGGTCAGCCAAGAGACGGAAATCCAAGAGGGAGCTTGGCGCTCCTCGATCCAGAGGCCAGCACGTGCAGCATCATCAGGTTCGATTATGACATCGAGTCTGCGTGGACAGCTATTGTCTCGGGAGGACTGCCCGACTACCTTGGGGAAAGGCTTTTCATCGGCAGGTGAGGAAACAGGTTTGGAAGGCTCTCAAAGGCGAATAACTCGTCATGCGACTATCGTACTGACTGGCTTCTTAAGCTGACGGGTCAAGTAGGCAGTGACGATCTCTGCGAATTGACTCGGCAACATCTCACCACTGAGACACCTGCCCAATGGTTTAGTGAGTTCGGTTGGTAATGCCTGATCTAGCTCGATCTTCGGGCAGACGAATCCCATCGGGCCGTACGGAAGGACGGACGCTTGCTCCGCGAATAGCTCCTCGTCGTCTGGGATATCGTACAGGTCGCGCATGTTCGTGGACTTGCCTTTGTGCCCTTGCATCGTGTTTGTGGCAACATAGGACAGCCCTGCACGCCGACATACCTTGCTCACCCAATGTCGTAGGTAGACAGGGCTCAAGCGTGTGAGCAGATGCTTCGCTTGAAATCTGCGCCATTGAGTCGAGAGGTTGCACGTGCTCATTCCCACGTTGTGTTCCAAGCTTCCGTCTGCCTTTCGATGAGGGATGATCGGGCCTTCAGGCATTGCATCTGGCACGATCTTCTTGAGATCCGCCAACGCCTCACTGAGATCTGGTGGTAGACGCGCTTTCACTGGAGTCATTCTCTTGTTGCCTGGTTCGCGACCACTTGTTATGATCGCCTCTGGCTTCCCGTCCTGCCCGAATCTGACATGCTTCCACCTGAACATGCACACATGCGAGGGCCTCACCCCCAACTGAAAGACCATGAGCAACAAGGATTTCAAGACCGCTTCCTCCTCGCGCTCTATCGCTTTCAGCCATGGCAATACGTCCAAATCTCGTGGACTTTGTCGACTCTGGACTTCGGGTAGTTCGCCGAGATGTCTGCGCGATACTGGGTAGGGCAAGTTCAGCCCTTCCGTCCATACACACTTGAGGCTCATCTATTTGGAGAGGTCTACGAAGACACAAGGCCCCAGGCCAATCAAAAGAAACTGCCAATTACTAGCAACCTAACACTCATCATTGGTGGCAGAGTTGTAACCTTAGACATACCCATGGGCCAGCCCTTCGATCTGATTATGGCTTCAGGGAGAGGTGTTTGTGTTCCGAGTTTGTGGTTGCCACAAGCAATCGAATACTGGCAGACAAAAGTAAGAGCGGATATTGATTCGTTGTCGGAGAGGGCAGAGAGAGTCAGGCGCGAGTTGATTGGAAGATGATATGCGACTACTGTGGGGCAGCGCATCTGAAAGATGGAAGGTGTCCTTTGTGTGGTCATTCAAAGGAAGAAGGAGATGACCACGAATCCATGATGGCAAGCAAGAGCATAACCTATGACAAGCACTATGTCCACCCTCCGGTTCCTGGGATGCAGGGAAGGCCCTCTCCTGACCAAGGACGTTATAGAGATGACGTCTCTGAGTCTCGCAGGATACCAAAGAGCTTGCGGTTTGAAGTGTTGGCCAGAGATGGCTACACCTGCAGATACTGCGGTAGGCGACCTCCTGAGGCCATATTGGAGTTGGATCACATGGTGTCCTGGCGAGATGGTGGCAGGACGACACTAGGGAACCTTGTCACCTCATGCAGGGACTGTAACCGAGGAAAATCCTCAAAGTCGGTAAGCTCCTAGACAATATCATCCGAAGTGAGGCAAAGCCCATAGGGATGGTATGTAGAAGAGATCCTTCGCCTGCGTCAAGAGGCGAAACTACGAATATCTGAGAGGCCATGCTATGCTCGGTCCTAGAGACCAAACATCACAGTCAAGGATTGGACCCCGGGTTTCCTCCTGCACGTAATGAGTGCGACATAGGGATTGGGGCAGATCCCTGACAAATGGACGAAGATGCCATAGTGCGGCACAGACCGCGAATAGAGGCTTGTCCGACAAACCCCTTGATCGAGTCGACGACGGGAGGCAAAAACAAAGAGGATGAAACGC
>JAHIZT010000132.1 GCA_018814355.1 Candidatus Thermoplasmatota archaeon
AGAATTGGCCGTACCGCAAGAGCAGGAGCTAAGGGCACTGCATATTCCCTGTGCGCAAGCCATGAACGGGATGCCTTGAGAGAGATCGAGAGCCTAATAAGAATGAAGATCGAAGTAATGTCTCATTCATTTCATTCTGACACTGCAAGAAATGCTGTTGGCGCTGCTGCAAGACCACCGCCAAAACAACAAAGAGGTCAAAGAAGGTCAAATATGAATAGACAGGATAAGAGACATTTTCGGTCGAGATAGAATGTCTAGAATTCTTTGTTCAGGAAGAACCCTTATCTCCTGCTGAAGAATGGATGGAAATTGGATAGGGGACACTTCAACATAGAGGTCTTTTCCGACGGAGGGAAGAACTTGGACTGTCTGTGCGAGAATGCCACGGTGCTCAAGAAATAACTATGCGAAACGCAATGCCGCCACGCGATGTCCGTCAGCGAACCTAAGACCAGCGTGCGACCGGCGAAACGCGAGGACATACCGGCTATAGTCATGGTCTGGCGTACCTCTGTCAGCGGCGAGGAGGTCGCTGGATTTGGTACTTCCGTCACCGTGTCCATCTTCGGGGATGTAGATAGGCTCTCGTCTGCATGGATTGAACCGAATCTAGTGAACTCCGATGAGATCCTGGTCGCCGAGATTGACGGTCGAGTCGTGGGCTGCGTCGAGATTGAGGAGAGGGGCGATGAATTGGAGCTCGTGAACATAGACGTGCAACGAGAACTGCAATGTCAGGGAACAGGAACGCAACTCGTCCGATACGTGGAGGAGCTCGCCCAAATGCGGGGAAAGCAAGCGGTGACGCTCGGAACGAGTAGGAACTCGGCCGGCGTACCCTGGAAGTCGTTGCCGTGGTGGCAGGCTCGCGGCTACCGGATCACACACGAGGAGGAGAACGCCTGGACCAAATCAATCGGACCCGGGGTTCGAGAGATTAGGATGCGAAAGGATCTTCGCTAGGGATGCCATCGCCTTTCCTCCCCTATGGTCGTCTTCGAGGCGTGGCTCAAAACCCTCTTCTTTTCCTGTTCGGCTTCAGTAGCTTGACAACTTTCCGGAACGGTCGAGCAATAGCTTCATTCCGCGCCTGCCGCTCTTTCTCCTTCTGCCTTTCGCAATCCTCTTCCAGCTTTCTGCGCGCCTCAACCTCCCTTTTGACAACGTACGCGCAGTTGCCTGCCTTATTGTGGATCGTAGTGCCGTAGAAGCGCATCACAGTCCAACCGAACTGTGTTTTCAGTTTCCAGTCCCGTTTGCGGTCGTGATCTCGTCGGTCTCCACTATGGTACGCGATACCGTCTGCTTCTATTGCTAGCTTGACGTCAGGGAAGGCGAAGTCCACCGTATACCAGTCTATGCGGAATTGAGGCGTCGGGGACAGCCCCTCCTTACGCATCGCCTGATAAAGCTCATACTCGATCGGAGACATCGCGACCTCTCCGGCCTCCGTCCCAACCCGGATTGATTCAGGCCGAGCTTCGGCTTCCTTCAGAATGCGACCGTGGGTCCTCCTCTTCTTATCCTCCTTTATGATCTGTTTGGCTATGGAACGACCGACGGAATAGCGGCTCATTTCACTCCGTTCACGGAGATATGCATGCCCTCTTAATAACCATCATCCCAGAAGCAGGCCGTCTAGTACTTTCCAAACCCTCGATTGGAATCTTACGTTCTAGCCCGTATAAATCCCCGGTCGCTCGCTATTGTCTCCTCATGAGCGAAGAAACCGAGCTCCCAAAGGCCCTCTCCGACCCGATGAACACATTCCTCGATCTGAACGAGTACATGCTCGATGGCATAGACCATCTGCGCTATGTGCTCGCCTACTCCCTCTGGTTCGGGGCGCTCATCTCCATAGCGTCCATAGGGGCGTTCGGGTGGTACCTGGTCGAGGACGGCCTCTCCTGGCTTCACCTGGCGCTCGCCGTCGTCGCTCTCTGCTCCGTGATGGCGGTCTACTGGTCACGTCTCGAGCGCCCTTTCATCGACGACTACCGCATCTTCGCGTGGGCGCTCCACCGCGCGAGCGGGTGGGAGCCGCATCCCAAGGTCCCTCAGGGTCCGGACCCCGTATCGAGGCTGCTGAGCCTCCTGAGCGAGAAAGACGAGAGGTTCGAGCTGCTGCTCGACAAGAAGGGGGACAAGCTCGTCAGGAACGCCGAGGTCAAGGGCCATTCGAAGAAGCTGCACGCCTTCGACGCGTTCTTCGCAGCCGATCGCCCAATGACCCTGTCCCTGGACGATACCATACCGGAAGGGGTGACCCTGCTAGTGAGGGTTGTCTCGAAAGCCACCGTGGATGATCTAGCTAGGCTGAAGTCCGACGCCGAGGATGTCCTCCAGGGCAATGTCAGCATGAACGAGGCCGCGCTGAGGGTCATACTCCTGCAGGCGGGGGCGGAGGAGTTCCCGAGCGAGGTTGTCGAGTACGCCGGGAAGAACTGGATGGAGTACCCGAGGA
>JAHIZT010000133.1 GCA_018814355.1 Candidatus Thermoplasmatota archaeon
AGGAGGTTGGAGACTCTCTTTTTGCTCTTCATCGAGGATTTCTACAAAGCACTGTGAGGACCTTCTTGACCAGACGAAGACTGTTGAAGGCTTTTTATCCCACCTGTGCTCCGTCAGCTCGTCTAGATTGCACTGTATCTCTAGTGCCCGTGTGGACCTCATGTAGGTCTTCGCGGATCTTGCCTGTCTTGACCTATCGGACCTTCTTCAGGTATCCGCTCGGGTTGTAGGTGAGAACAAATTTCTCCTTAGTCCGGTCCACTTCAAAGCTGGTGTTTTCTCTGAGGAAGTCATGTACCGCGTCATAAGGACCAGGTTTAGGTCCGTCGACGAAGTCATACTTGCATATCCCGTCTTCGACTATGAAGTAGGAGTCGACGGTTACGAACCGGTTGTAGTTCCTCAGCACGTTAAGGGTGTTCTCGTACGTGTGTGATGAGTCCTCTATCACCAGAACATTGCGGCAATCTCTGATTAGTGCATCCACTTTCGAGAGGATCCCGGCGGAGTTGGCATCCCCAGTAATCCATGTGATGCGAGGATGCTTGAAGTCAATCTCCGAATGGTCGATGTCTATCCCGATTACCTTTCCATTGTTGAGCAGGTCCAGCATGTTCGCGAGGAACAGAGTGCTTCCGCCACTTAGGTTGCCGATCTCGATGATTGCGTCAGGCTTGATGTCATGGATTATCTCCTGATAAATCCAGGTATCCATCGGGAACTTCTTTGCCTTCTTCCCCATCCACTTAACCGCCTCCTCGTCCTCATGGCAGTTGGTGTGAAAGTAATTCAGGTAGTTCTCAAATGCACCAGAGTCCTGCACGGGTTCGCGAACAGGGTGGGGTTCAACCCCTGACACTAGGTCATGATCGTGCATGAAGGCATGAATCACTTCGAAAATCCTGTTAGTCTTGAGCTTCATCGTATTCCACCCATATCTTACGGCGTCTGCTCTTAAGTCTTTCCGGTTGGATTAAAGCTGATATCTTCTTCGAATGAGGTCTGACGATTCGAGCCGTGTGTTCCAAGTCTGCTGGCAAATCTCGATGTGCGTAGTATATTAATATGGTCCCTAGTATATCGCAGAACGTGCCTGAAATCACATGGCCTGACGAATTCTTTCCAGTACTGTTCCGGTCTAACTTCATACCGCTGAACGTCAAGACTGTGCTTGACGTGGGTTGTGGAAGAGGTTTTGTGGGGTCTATGCTGAGAATCTACAGAGACCCCACTCGCATTGTTGGCATTGACAACTTCGACCCATCTATCGACTTCGCGAGAAGGATGAAGGCTTATGATGAAGTGGTCAAACTTGATCTGGCGAAGGATGACATTCCATTCAGAGACAATGAGTTCGACCTTGTCGTATGCCTGGAAGTCATAGAGCATCTCAGGAAGGATGACGGACTGAGACTCCTCGGGAGGATGGAGAGTGTCGGCAAACGACTCATAATCTCAACGCCCGGTGTCTATTTTCCGCAACCTAACTACGAGGATAACCCTCACCAGGCGCATATCAGCTTCTACAGCGCGAAGGAGTTGAGGAGGAGGGGATACTCGGTATATGGGGTGGGTTCACTCACTCTCTGGGGCAAAAAGATACCGCATATATCACAAATCCTTGGCCGGGCAACGTTCAGGTTCCCGGGGCTGTCCGAATCGGTTCTGGCAATTAAGGAAAAGGGATAGGACGGGAAGTTCATTCGGCCGAAGCCACATGTGCTAGCCCGTTGAATCCTCCGCCCTTCTGAACAGCACCTGTTTAACGTCTCTGAGATCCTCAAGAAGTCTCCCCTTTGAGAGGACCGATCCTAAGGCTAGGAAGACTACGACAACAGCGGATGCCGCTAGGATCAGCGTGAGTAGAGAGAGGCCAAGATACCACGAAATCATGAGGGCAACCAAGCCTGAAACTCCACCAGAAAAGAGGAATGGCAGGATCTCATAGGCGATATCTCTACCGTGTTGGCCCACAATTCGCGCAGTCTTGTGCATGACATAGAGGCATTTGACTCCCTCGAATGCCATTACGACGGCGGAGACGCCGGTCATTCCCCAAATATCAGCTGCAAGAACCATCATCGGAATCTCTGGAATCACGACGGCGAATGTGATCCGATAGACTAGCTCTGGCCTTCCTACCGCGAGGAAGACATTCCCTGCCGGAGATGTAATTGCGATGAATAGACCCGCAAGAGCGAGGAACGAAAGGCTTGTAATGCCTGCTTCCCAGTTGGCGCCTAGTAGCACAGAGACGAATATCATGCTCCCCCCGGCGAGACCGAAGGAGACCAGCGAGGAGAATTCGGACACGATCCTGAGAGTGTCGCCATACGCCTTTCTCAGGACCTCCGGTCTGTTGACCAGCACTGTGTATGTGGGAAACATGACCGAGTTGATCACGCCTGTCAACAAAGATGGTACAATTGTGCCGAAGAGATACATGTAGTAGTATATGCCGAGCTCCACCTGGCCTGATGTTCCACCAACGATAATCTTGTCGACTGTGCTGGACAAGAGCACTGCAATTGTTCCGAATGTAGCCACACTGCCAAACTTGAAAAGGTTCTTCGCGGTCTGTTTCTGATAACTGCTGCCAATCCATTTGTCCGAGCATCTGAGAAGCACCCCCAGTGACACCAACTGGCCGAGAACCATGCCAATGATAAGTGACCAGTAGGAGAATCCGACGATCGCCAAGGACAAGGACGTGACGGACCAAGTCAAAGAATATGCGATTCTCGCAAGTGATAGTTGCTTGAACCTGAGGTTCTTAGTAAGATTCATTTGGAGCGGAAAAGCAAGGGCCAGAACCAGCAACGAGGTCGCTGCGACGATGAGCGGTACCTGCAGGTCAGCAATCCCAAAGTATTGTGAGATGGGAGACGAAAACAGAGCAATCAGGGCAAATGCCAGAACGGACAATGCTATCCTCAGAATGCTGCCAGTGGCAACGACCTTTCTCCACTCCTCCTTCGAATTGATGACCGCATAGTCAAGTCCCAGTGTTGCTAATTGGCCGGATATCATTGTGATCGTCGCGCACGCAGCAAACAACCCGAAATCGTCTGGGGTGATGATGTTAGCAAGGATCAGCAGGACCGCAGAATTCGTTCCGACAGCCAGGGCCTGTGAGAGCGCTGTCCAGCCGATGTTCGCTGCGGTTTTCTGCCTGAGTCCCATACGGGTTCGAACGCCAAGGGGAGTATGTAATGCTTTTCTCGAGGGATTGATGGTCTGATGTGCCACATCGCAGGGAAAGCGCTCGTCAAAGATCCGCGTTGTCAATTGCCTTGGAAACAAGCATGTGGTCGATGCGGTAGTGTTATCACAATAGGGGCTACGTCTAGGGCCGCACCTCGTGTCCGAAAGGACGATATCAATGATGAGCATTCTGTGGATTGCTAGATGAGGATGTTGTCTCCAAATGATTGGACCACGCGTCGCGATTGTAGTGTTGAACTGGAACCGAGGGCAGGATACAGTCGAATGTATTGAATCGATTTTCAGGAGCTCTTACGATAACTATGAAGTGATTCTCCTGGACAACGGTTCGACTGATGATTCCGTGCATATGATCAGGGAGTTCTGCAAAGGGAATGTGAGAGTGAATTCGTGGCTGTTCGAAAGCAGCCCTGCGCTCGATGAAAAATACCTGCTTGAGTATATCCTTCAGGAGGCCATAAGTGGAGGAGATCCGAACCTGGATAAGACTTACTCCTCCTACCATGCTTCCAAGCGACTCAAGCTGATCGCTTGTGATAGGAACTATGGTTTTGCCGAAGGGAACAACCTGGCGATAAACCACATCCTTAGAGCTGCTGAACCTGACTATGTCATCATCCTGAATAATGATGCGGTGGTCGACAAGGACTGCATCAGTGAACTCGTCAATGCCGTCCAGAGTGACACAGCGGTTGGCTTTGCCAGCCCCAAAGTGCTCTTCTACTCTTTGGATGGTAGGCGGGACGTTCTTCAATTCGCAGGTGGCAGGCTTCTACGGCGCAGAGGATTGTCGACGTCCATTGGAAAGGGGGAAGTGGATAGAGGTCAATTCGATATCAAGCAGCACACTGACTATGCAGCAGGATCGTGCATGCTCGTGACAAGGAAGATGATAGGCCAGGTGGGATTGTTCGATCCTAGGTTCTTTGCGTATTGGGAGGAAGTTGACTGGTGCGTACGCGGGGGCGTTGCCGGGTACAAATCACTCTACGTTCCGAGGGCTCGGATTTGGCACAGGACTTCCTCATCCTCCACTGCTTCCTTTCACACGTACTACATGAACCGTAATCGCCTCTTGTTCATGAAGAAGAACACGTCGCCCATCGACTACATGGCTTTCGTGCTGTACTTGTTCTTTTTCGATTGCTGGCTCGAAACCGTCCGCATACTAATACGGCACGGAGTCGAAATTGCACTGTTGAAATCCTTTCTTAGGGGCCTTTTCGACGGACTGCGGATTCGAAAGAGTATGTGAAGTCTTCGTTGGCGATGCTCTGTAGAAATCCTCGATGAAGAGCAAGAAGAGAGTCTCCAGCCTCCTCGTGTCCGTCCTCTTCGAGTACTTGTGCAGCGTCGTCCAATGAGGCACCATCGTCAATGCAAGCTCGTCAAGGATCACAGTGCAAACATCGAGAATCTCGCAGAAGTCCCTGAACGAATTCCTGAAATGCTGGCGGAGCGCCAGCAGGACCACATGCTGGTGGTCCGTGTACAGGTGATTGGCGTACTTGGACCTCCGGAGGGGATATCTGGCCCTCCTCAGGACCCTCTTCTGACGACGAACTATGCGAACCAGTTTATGCTGGTTCGCTTTCTTCTCATCTCACG
>JAHIZT010000134.1 GCA_018814355.1 Candidatus Thermoplasmatota archaeon
CACATTTTGGTTCTGATGGGCAGATTAATGTTCGAACCATAATCCAATCGTGCCTACTCAGAAGGCAAGAGAATGGATTCTCCAGCTTGAGGAAGCTTACATTATCCGGTTCGTGACTGATTGACAAGTTGGGCTGCAGCAAGGAATGCGGGAAGCCTCTTCTACATAGGTGGAAAATAGCCAGATTTTCGAGCTCACACACGGTTCCTAGCTCGTCGATTGATTTACCTTGCGGCAAGGAGCCCGGAGCTGCCAGAATCATCCACGCGGGTGGGTCGAGAATTGTGTGGCGGGTGGAAACAGGCTGCGCGCACTAGTCATGATCCAAGTACTGGTCATAGTAGCTCGTTGCGATGGCGAATCGATTTGCCGGTGAGAGGCAACAATGCAGTACGGAAGCGCCTTTCACAATCCCTAAGGAATCGAAGTCGAACCGCGCTGATTGGATTTATGAGGCCTCAGCCCGGTCGGAACCATTCTCATTTGATGAAACAAGGCTTTTTATTGAGGATGAGTCGGTACACCCTTCGAGATGGAGACTCCCGCGCTTCTGCTGGATTTCGCGCTCGTTTTGATCGCAGCGGTGATTGGCGGGACCGCGTTCCGTTATCTTAAGATGCCGCGGGTCGTGGGCATGCTGGTCGCGGGCATCGCCCTTGGGCCTTTCACCCCGGGCTTCGTGGTCAAGTCGGAGGACATCAAGGACTTGGCTCTTCTTGGGGCGGTCTTCCTGATGTTCTCTTCAGGACTCTCATTCGACATAAGGACCTTCGGGGTGCTCGGCACCAAGCCCTTCGTGCTTGCTGGCCTCGGAGTCGGCCTCTCGTTCGTCCTTGGCTTTGCCCTGGGCCTGCTCGTCAACTGGAGCATGCTATCCTCGATCTTCCTCGGGCTCATACTCACGTCCACGAGCACGGTGCTCGGCCTGAAGCTGATGGTGGACCTCGGGCTCACGGACGAGTCAGGCTACGAGCTCGTGACGGCGGCGATCCTCGTCGACGACGTGGTCGCGCTGTCGCTGATGACGATTGCCGTGGGTCTGGCCGGACCTGAGTCCGTGCCCCCACTAGTGCTCATCGCAGGATTGGTGGCGATAGTCGGGCTCGCGGTGCTCCTCATCGTTGTGAGCCGCCTCACCTTCCCTCGGATCCTCCGGTTCACGGACAAGCACTCCCCCAGCAGCACGGTCATGGTCTCCGTCTCGTTCTGCCTGCTGATCAGCTTCGGGTTCGCGATGCTTGGACTTCCGCCTTTCGTGGGCGCGTTCTTCGCGGGGAGCATAGTCGCCTCAACGCAACAGAGTTCACGGGTCACCAGCAACATGGCACCTGTGACGGCGATATTCATGGCCGTCTTCTTCACGAGCGTCGGGCTTCTCATCAACCCTGCACAGCTAGTCACCGTCGCGCTGATAGGCGTTGCTCTGGTCGCCATAGCGGTGTTCGCGAAGATGTTGCCCGGGATGCTGGTCCTGAGGAACGAGAAGGGGATGTCGTCACGCGCAAGGCTGATCCTCGCAACAGTCCTCGTGCCACGCGCGGAGATATCATTGATCATCGCACAGTTCGGCGTGACCCTCGGGGCTCCGCCCGAGCTCCTGGCCCTTGCCATGATCGTCATGATAGTCACTGCCCTGCTCCCGGGGGCAGTCGCATGGTTTGCGAAGTGGCCGAAAGTGCAGAAGCCTGCCAGCCAGGAGTCTCTCTCCTAGATCACTCTGCGAGGCCGATGGGGGCCCGGCTTTGGCGCATATCGAAAAGGCCTTGCTGACTTCGTCCTATACCCTACGCATAGGCAGGAGGTGGGCACGGTGTTCCGCGCGACGGAGAAGGGCCAGAGAAGGGATCAGGAGGACCACGGAACCGAAGGACCGCAGAGGAGGATAAGGGATCTCCGGATTCGGGACGTCATGACGAAGGACGTCGTAACCGTGACCGAGGAGACGAGCGTGAAGATGCTCTGGAGCCTGTTCAAAAAGTACGACTACAACGCCTTCCCAGTGGTCAAGGGGAATCAGCTCGTCGGGATCGTCACCAAGCTCGACTTCATGAGGATATTCAGCCCCGGGCAGAGCTTCTCCCGGAGGGACTTCTGGGACATGTTCGCGACCAATGTGGAGGACATATCTCGGAAGGCAGTGGTCACAGTCTGGCCCGATGACTCCCTGGAGAAGGCCGTCGAGTACATGGTGGAGTTCGGGCTCAGGAGCATTCCAGTCGTCGATGGCAAGACGCTTGTCGGCATCGTCTCGCGGCAGGACCTCATGGAGCACCTGATCCCGGAGCACAAATAGCTCAAAGACTCCGGAATCACTCCCTCGTCCTCATTTCGCCCTGGCCGGTCATCTCTTCACGGAGCAGTCAGGGAGCAAGAACCACCTGGACGCATTCTTCAGAAACTACATCAAGCCGCTCGAGGGCGTCATGGACACAGAGATCACCTTCATAGGCAAGACTGTGCGCCTCGTCCCACCTGGGGATTGGGAGAGGGAGAAGTCGGTGGGACCGTTCTTCGTAGCGCCCGGTGGAGCGCAGGTAAAGGACATAGACGCCGAGGACGACAGCCTCATGGCCGGCTGCTGGATGCCCGTGTCGGACCCCATCACGAGAGAGGTCCGATGGCTTTCTAGGGCGAGGGAGTTGACATCGCGCTCGTGGATAGCACGCCCTAACGGTGGTCTGATGGGACTTCTCGACAAGATGAAATCAGTTCGTCTCAGACTGGCTTTCGAACTACTCAGGCCCGGTTGGACCCGCTCCTTCATTTGAGGAAAGAACATAGGGACGGAATGGCGAAAGCATTTCCTACTAGCACGGGAACGGAGTTCGAGGCCCATTCATTTTGTACCGGTAAGTAAAGCATCCACCTTTAATCACCGGTAGATTCCGGGCCATAATCCGGGTCCGGGCCATGAATCACGTCTTCTTGGGATTACTTCTTAGGGATGATCCGATAAGGTCTTGACTTCCTGTCAATCCTAATCTCGCCTACCTCCTCGAGGTAGCGAAGGCATCTCCTTGTGAATTCGGGTGGCTCACGCGTTTCTTCAGAGAGCTTGGTGACGGAGAGCGTGCCTCTGTCAATCCTTTTCAATAGCTGGTGTGCGCCCATCTTGATCTCTGCCCTGGATTTCAGTGCTCTCTTCCAGGGGATGCTGATCCCATACCTGTTCTCCATCTCCTCGATCTTGACGAGCAGGAACGCTTCCCGGACCTGGCTCTCTCGGAATCCAGCGAGGGCACTCTGGAGATCGCATTCCCCCAGGATGGTATCCCTGGACAGCCCCCTTCTGAACAGGCTCATCATGTCGTCGAGGTCCCTCGTCCTCTCAGTGACGCTCTTCAGAAGGAAGATGTCCTCCCTCGAGCACATGAATAGGATGACCTTGCCTAACTCGTCGACGAGGACCGCCCGACTCTTCATTCCTTCGGAGAAGCGCAGCATGTCACAGACCTTCCCCACGAAGATGTCAGCCCGCAATCCAGCTGGCTTCGAGAGTATCGCCGCGTCCACCAATGCACGACACTCGTCCGGACGCCTCGCATCGACACCGAAGCCGATCCTCTCGAGAGCCTTCTTCAGCTCATCAGCATCATCTTGAGATTCCAGCACCAGATCGAGATCCTTGGTGGCATCCTTCTCGCCTCTCAGGGCCATGGCTCCTCCGCCGATGAGATAGACTGCGATCCGTTTGGAGCAGATTTCCCCCACCTTCCTCAGTACGGATAGGACCTCTTCGCGCCCTATCTGCGAGCTCTCCATTCAGTCCACCCCATATTGAGTTCGCAACTGTGCCATGTCTGATTCGCTCGGGAAGTGCGGGTTTTCGACGACCTCACCTCTCAGGTATTCAGCAACCTGTCTGGATAGCGCACCTGCGCCTACCGCATCCCCCAGCTTCGCAAGGTACGATGGATAGTACCCCTCCTTCATAAGGAACAAGAGGCCGTAGGAGATGTTCCTCGTACTGTTCGGGTCAATGAGGATCTGATGGAGGGCGATGTCCTCCTTCCTCAATCTCGGTCTCCAGTAGGCGCAGTGGTAGTACCTCGTGTCCGAAATGAACTGAAGACCGCGTTTTGACATGGCGGTAATCGCGGTCTCAGTTACACCGCGAGCGTTCACGGGCGATCGCGAAGAGAATATGAATTCGAGTCCTTCGCTCCAGAGAACCGTTCCCGTAGGTGCTATGGATTCCAGCATCGCCGCGCAGGCGCCCTTCGAGAAGTCCAGTAGGAACCTCACCAGCGCAGTATCCTGCTGAGGGATCGATATCGTCCTCTTATGCTGGCGGATGGCACCGAAACCCTTGAGGGCCCAGGCGATCCTTCGGACCGACTCGATCGTCAGCATCACCTCTTCCGCGACTCTGTCCAGTGACTTCGGGCTGCTGGAGACGGAAAGGAGCACAAGAAGCCTCGAGCCAATCAGAGGATCGATCGGGCGTTCGCTTCCCTCCAAGTACGCAGCCAACGCTTTCGAGTGACCATGTGGGCTGGGAGAGAGCAGCAGTCTCTTGCCCGTTCGTCTGGCCTCAATCATCTTGCTTGACGATAGCGATTGAACTGCCCTGTAGACGGAAATTGCGGATACCTTCAAGGCCTTCGCTACGTCTGCCGTCGACTTGGCACCATCGCATATCGCCTTGAACGTCCTGAGTTCGTTCTTGTTGAGGGCGTACATTCTGAGCAACAATTGATGTTCGTTATATATATGTTTTATCAGTAATTGCACATTCCTATGCGGATTCGGAATTCTCACGTCGACAGAAGGAGTCTCAACGACGGGAACATCTTGATCACCACTCCTACAATCACCATGCTCCCCGTCTGTCCCTTGTGACGATTTATGTCCTGTTGCGATCATGAACCTCTCTGAATCTGACGAGTTCATCTGCCTCCACGACCAATCAGTGTAATTTTGAGTTTATGATGATTCCTGATAAGCCTAAGAATGGAGCGGTCTATGCGTGCGGGGAGCCCTCGGATCCTTGGTGTGGATTCAAACTCAAGTTGGAAAGGCGATAGATGAGGAGATGCCAAGGCCAGGAGCGGGAACCATGAAACGATTCCGATCATACTATTCGGAGCATCAAGGTGGTCGCAATGATTCACATGCTTCTAGGTGTATTGTATCAAGTAACGCGCGGAGGCGTTGGCCCTTGCTTTCGCTTTCCTCTGCCGTTAGTGTGTCACCCTCAGGGCACAGCCTGTCAATGACGACCTCCCCATCGACCGTCAGATTGACTGGGTAGATGACGCATCCGAGCGGTCGACGGGCGTACTCTCTACACCGTTTCCGATCATGATCATAGAAGAAGCAGTATGCGCCGACATTGCGCAGCCTCGGTACTCCGTCGGTCCCCGGACGCGAGAAATCCTCCTTCTTGTAGCCACGGCGTTCCAACCGTGCGATGTCCGCTTTGCAGAGTTCCATCTCTGTATCCTCGCAACATCTCTCGCAATGGGAGCAGCGCATCGAGTCTCCGAGGTCATTAGCATAGTTAAATCTTGGGACGAGTCGGATTAGATTCCCGTTCGTCAGTTGCGCAGCCACGTACGCATCGAGGTTGGCCATCGTAACTTGTCTTTCACAAGATACAGGAGGCCTCCCCAGGACAGTATTCCCAGCACTGAGAAGATCACCAAACTTCCGGCTTGGAACTCCGGATCGTTGTTGACGTACATGATCCAGGCCATTGAGTTGACAGCGCTTCCGAGGGTGATGAAGAATCCGAAGAATAGGAGAACCGTGGAGTATGTTCTCTCCGGCCTCGTCAGCAGCAGGAACAACGCAAGGAATCCGAGCGGGATGGTGATTCCCAAGTCGAAGTACCTAATGACCCAGAACAGGGTCGGGGCTTCCTTGTAAGACCCGGATGAAGTGTCTCCTCTTGAGACTACTTGAGAGATCTCGGAAGTCCACATTGCGGCGAACATCAGGAGGAACAAGGCCATGACCCCGACGTAGATCCGCAGGTTTCTGGGTTTGAAGGCCGGAGCATCCTTCTCGGTGAACATGGACAGGCTGGCGATTAGCAGGATGAGCCCGCCAATGACGAGGATCAGGTAGAGCCAGAAGTAATTCTCTACGTTGCCGGTGTATGAGGGATTGCTCCATTCTTGGCCAATCCCAATTGTCATTCCCGTATACATCAATACGATTGGAGTGAGTATCAAGAAGTACTTCGAGCTCCCCCTTCTGAGCAAGTGGAGGACCCCGCCAATCAGCAGAATCGGCGTGATGAGCAGCAGGTTCACCAGGTCTCCTCCTTCGATTTGCCATGTTCCGGACTGGGAGGTTCTGTAATGGATCGTCCCAGTGCCCAGGGGTCCTAGAATCGCTATCGATGCCAAGGCCACTGCACAAACGAATGCGGCCATGCTGACCACGTATCGAGGGATTAAGGGCGCGTGCACTGATTCGCCTTCTTTGTTGTCTGGCATCCCAGTTCCTCTTCGAACACTCACAGCTTCTTGGTTACGTACTCCATGACCGATTCGAACACCGCCCTTCCATCCCCAGGGCCGTCTGGTTCCCTAGTCCAGTCAGGATGCGTGAACCTGAAGAACACTCTCTCCGGATGGGGCATGAGCCCGAAGACGTTGCCCTCACGGTTGCATATGC
Source organism: Candidatus Thermoplasmatota archaeon (assembly GCA_018814355.1). Classification (NCBI taxonomy): domain Archaea; kingdom Methanobacteriati; phylum Thermoplasmatota; species Thermoplasmatota archaeon. The sequence goes on from JAHIZT010000134.1 coordinate 6,628, forward strand.
CAGCTATGTTGTCAGTCGCTCCGTTCGGGCACCAAGGATATCCGGCCAGCTTCCCCTCCGGGTCGACGTACTTGAACACGATCTGGTCGTTGTCCTCGAGCTCACGTACGATCTGCTTCGACCTGTCAAGTGGGAACATAAGCTTCCCCTCGGCATGAGCAGAAGGGATGAGCGATATCTTCTCAGGCGATATTCTTGAGGTGAAGACGCAGCTCCCCCTGTTGACCTTCTTCAGTAGCGTAGGCCTGCACTCGAATCTCGCTGAATCATTGGTGCCCAGGACTGCCTCCGGATACTCCGACATGATGCCTGACATCGCTGGCAGGAGCCCAGTCTCGACGAGTATCTGGAACCCGTTGCACACTCCCAGAACGGGTTTGCCGGACTTGATGAAGTCCACGAGATCCTTCGACAGCCTGCTCTTCATCCTCGCCGCCATGATCGCGCCCGCGCGGACGTAGTCACCCGCTGAGAAACCCCCGGGGAGTGCGAGTATGTGGTAGTCGAAGAGCGACCTCTTCTCCTCTTGAGAGACGTCCGTGCCCGTGAGCTGCTTCAAATGGACCTTCTCCGGCCTTGCTCCCAGTCTCTTGAATGAAAGGAACATCTCCTCTTCACAGTTCGTGCCCTCTATCCGGAGCACGCAAACCCTAGCCTGGCTCGCCTTCATCCTACCAGCCTCCACAGGGTCGAGTTGAAGCTTTCGGCAAGCTCCCCCACATCGAGATCGACCAGGGTCTTGTTCGCGGTCATCCTGAGGGAGGAGCCTCTGACCGACCCGAGTCTGACGATCCTGGTCCTCCTGTCCTTGGGCAGCTGCTTCTCCTTGCCGCTCCTGAGCTCGACAACCCATCGGCTGCTGCTCTCGGAGAACAGGCGCACATCTGACCTGAGTTTCTCCATCCTGGTGAGGTCGACCTCAGCTCCGATGTCTCCTCCGATGCACATCTCAGCCAGTGCGACCGCGAGGCCGCCGTCCGAGATGTCATGGCATGCTACGATCGCTGAGCGTTCGATCCCGCCGATGACCACGTCTATGCCCGCCCGCAGCGAGCCGATGTCGACATCCGGGACCTTCCTGGAATTGCTCTTGGTCTGCCTGTAGTACTCCGACGCCCCCATCTCCGGCTGGGTGGCTCCGACGATGGCAATCGTGTTGCCCTCTCGTTTGAGGTCGGAGGTGACGCACTTCCTGACGTCCCGGACGATGCCGCAGCCGAGCAGGGTCGGCGTCGGCAGAACAGCTCCCGATGAGGCCTCGTTGTAGAAACTGACGTTGCCGGACGGTGTCGGGATGTTGAGCGTCTTCGCGACCTCGCCCATGCCTCTCACCGCCTCCCTGAACAGCCAGAGCCTGTCAGGCTTCTCCGGGTTTCCGAAGTTCAGACAGTTCGTGAACGAGTGAGGTCTGGCGCCAACGGCCGCGAGGTTCCTGCACATCTCGTCGACGCAGATCTTCCCCCCGCGGTACGGGTCGGTGCCGACCGCGAACGGGTTCGATGCGGTCGCGATCGCGAGTCCTCTGAACGAGTCTTCCACGGGCTTCAACACGGCTGCATCCCCGTGGCTCGAGTGGCCCAGCTTTCCCTGAAGCGGTTTGATGACGGTGTTCCCTCGGACCTCGTGATCGTACTGCCTGATAACCCAGTCCTTGTTGCATATGTTCGGAGATGCGAGAAGCTTCAGGAGATCCTTGTCGTACCTCTCCTTGACCTTGGGTACTTTCTCCGCCTTCCTCTTCTTCGATCTCTCTACGCTGCACGGTCTGCAGTAGACCGGACCGGCCGTCAGGAACTCCAGCTCAAGATCGAACACCTTCTCGCCCTGGAAGAAGAGTCTCACAGATTTCTCACGCATTACCTTGCCGACCGGGGTTGCGGGAACATCCCAGAGCCTGAACACGTGCAGGACTTCGTCCACGTTCTTTGGCGACACTGAGAGCATCATTCTCTCCTGGGACTCGGACACCCATATCTCCCAAGGCGCCAACCCCTCCTCCTTCAGCGGGACCTTGGACAGGTCCACCTCGGCACCGCAGCCTCCAGCAAGGGCGATCTCGCCGACGACGCACGACAGTCCTCCGCCTCCGAGGTCCTTCATGCCGTTCACGAGCCCCTTCTCGTTCGCATCGAGGAGGGCGTGTATCACAGGCTCCTTCATGATGGGGTCCCCGAGCTGCACTGCCCCTCTCGATTCGGTCTCGCTCTCCTTCGTCAGCACTGCCGATGCGAAAGTGACTCCGTGTATGCCGTCCCTTCCGGTCCTGCCGCCGACAAGGACGAGGACATCCCCAGGACCCTTCACCGCGTTCCTTCGGATGTCCTTCTTCTCCGCGATGCCGACGCAGCCGACGTTCACGAGGCAATTGCCGACATAGCTCTCATCGAACCAGACGCCTCCTGAGATGGTCGGAAGGCCGACCCTGTTCCCGTAATCCCGTATGCCTGCGACGATGCCTCCGAAAAGGTATTTCGGATGCTTTATCCCGGGCGGGAGTTTCTCGAAAGGATAGTCCAACGGTCCGAAGAAGAGCGGGTCCACAAGCGCGATCGGCTGAGCGCCCATGCACAGGACGTCCCTGATGATCCCGCCGATGCCCGTGGCGGCACCGCCGTACGGCTCCACCGCACTCGGATGGTTGTGGCTCTCTATCCTGAGAGCATAAGCATGATCCTTGTCAAACTCCATGACTCCGGCGTCGCCTCGGTCGATGACCTGCCGGTTGTTGATGCCGAACACGTACTGCTTCAGGAAGACCTTCGAGCTCTTGTAGCAACAGTGTTCGCTCCAGGCCTGGCCGAGCGACTGGAACTCCACATCCGTAGGGTTCCTGCCCTTGTCCTTGAAGTGCTTCCTTACTCGATGCATCTCCTCGAGAGAGAGGCCGGTCCCGCTCTCCCTGCTCAGCTCTTGAAGGTCATCGTCGCTCGCGCCTTCTAGGTCGATATCCACAAGCTCGAAAGGGACCTCCCGTCGAATGTACAACCTGTCAGTTGACATCCTGGTCCCTCACTTGATCTTGATAGAATAGTTGTGTATCACGGGGTTGGCAAGAAGCTTTCTGCACATCTCGTCCACTTTCTTCTCTGCCTCCCCAGCGTCTTCGTCCATGAGGATGTCGAAGACCTTCACGGTCTTGACATCCTTCAGCCCTTCGAACCCAAGCAGTTCGAGCGCCTTAAGAGTATTCTTGCCCTCAGGGTCGGCCACCCCCTTCTTCAGCTCGACCCTGACCTCTGCGATAGCCATCCCGTGGTCACCTGTCTGGGAGATTGGGCAAGCGAATACTTAGCTTTTGAGGAATGCCAGCGACGCAGCGTAGGAGAATCAGCTGCGCATCTTCCTTCCAAAAGCAAGATAACCCGTATGCCCGAGCATGTCGAAGCTCGGCCTCACGCCGCCTTCGTGCACGACCATCTCTCTCTGCAGAGTCTCGAAAGCGATCGTCTCCGCAAGCCCCACATCGCGCATCTTCCTGACGGCCTGCTCGAGCTGGTTCGCATTAGGGACATAGCAGCAAATGTGCCCGCCTGCCCTGAGCGCCTTCACGATGTTCTCGACCGCATCCCAAGGGTTCGGGATGTCCACGACCGCAGCGTCCACTCCCTGCTCAAGCTTCGCGGTGCAGATGTCATCTATCTTCAGCTCCCATGCGGACTCGTTCTCGGAGAGCGCGACATTGCGTCTAGCAATGTCGGCAAAGTCCTTCCTCGTTTCGAAGGAGTAGACCTTTCCGGACGGGCCGACGGCTCTCAGAAGGACCACCGTGAGCGCTCCAGATCCCACGCCGCCCTCGATTACCCTGCTTCCGTGCCCGATGTCGAGGTAGAAGGGTATCATGAAACTGTCCTTTGGAATAATGACCTGTGCCCTCCGCTCTATTATCCCGAGAAGGTCCTTGACGCTGGGCTTCAAGATTATGAACTGTCGTCCACCGATCACCAAACTGTCGCCGAATGAGGAATTGCAGAGCGCCTCGCCACTCACTACCCCTAGGCCCCCGACCTCTATCATGTGCTTGGCCGCCTTGACGACGAATTTCTTTCCGTTCTGGTCTACCAGCAGCAGGCGAGTGCCTTCGGGAATCATGTCTTCCGAAAGGTAGCGTTGGCGCGTATAACTAACTTGCGAAAATCAGATCGGTCTCAGCAGGTATCCGCACTTGACGCACTGCGCCTCTCCAAAACCCACCGCGGCCCCGCAATGGGGACATTTCGGCAATGGCACCTCCCGCGGGTCGCTCCGCCTCGGCTTCCCCTCCTTCAGAGCGGGCTTTCTCTGATTTGTATCTGAATTCGGTCTATAATAATCGGCGTGCCTCGGATCGTGCGTATAGCCAGGGCCGGAGACCAGAGGCGGATGAACGGTTGATGCGTGTCTCGCTCTCAATATCAGTAGCAGCACCACGATGAACAAGAGCAGCGCGAGGCTGAGCATCCCGACGAGGAGAACTGCGTCCATCCCTTCGCTCCTTCACGCATAATTAATCGACTTTATATTATTTAAATAATGTCCGTCCTGAGCTCCATCCGATAGGTCCGAGAGAGCATATCGACCACTGCGGCTGGCCGTTGGAATTGTAAAGAAACGGGATATCTGGCTCGTGAGTCCGAAGCCGGCAACGTCTATATACGCCGTCCGCAATCACATCTCCGTCCCGTAGGGGGGCTTGGTAGAGGGGATCATCACAGCTTTTTCAGAAAGTGAATGCATCTGTCTCTAACTGCCAAGTCTTGTCAAAGAACGGTTATTCATCAGGGAGGGAACATAGGTGAGCAAGGGTTTGAAGGCGGACATGGAGAAGTGTACTGGCTGTCAGCTATGCGCTCTCGTGTGCTCTGCGACGCATGTTGGCAAGTTCGATCCGAGCCAATCCCGCGTCAACGTCGAGGACCAATTCCCGGAGCCGGGAGAGTACAAGCTGAACTACTGTATACACTGCGACGAGCACCCGTGCGTGGAATCCTGCCCCGTCGAGGCGCTCAAGCTGGACGAGGGACAAGGTACATACTACGTAGACAAGGAACTGTGCACCGCATGCGGAGCGTGCGTCGAGGCATGTCCGTACAACGGCTGCTGGCTCGACCCGTCAGGATCCTATTCGATAAAGTGTGACTTGTGCGGAGGAAAGCCGCAGTGCGTCGAGATCTGCCCCAAGGGCGTCTTGAAGAGGTGATTGAGATGGGAGACGGTTACCAAGGTAAGATACTCAGAGTCGACCTGACGAACGAGAAGATCACGACCGAGCCCCTTAACAAGGAGTGGGCGAAGCAGTTCATAGGCGGCAAGGGCCTGGGCGCGAAATACCTGTTCGAGGAGCTGAAGCCCGGAACTGACCCGTTGTCGCCCGACAACATCCTGTCGATATGGACCGGGCCGCTCGTGGGGACAATGACTCCGCTGACCGGGAGGTACGTCATAGTAACGAAGTCCCCGCTCACGGGCACGTTCCTGGACAGCTACGCCGGCGGCTTCTTCGGCTCAGAGCTGAAGTACACTGGCTTCGATGGCGTTATCATCAAGGGGAAGGCAAAGAAGCTCTCCTACCTGTGGATTACGGACGGCAAGGCGGAGATTAGAGACGCGAAGAACCTCACGGGCAAGGACACCTACAAGACCGAAGAGCTCATCAGGAAGGAGGTCGGGCACAAGTTCGCCAGGGTGGCCGCCATCGGCCCCGCAGGCGAGAAACTCGGGCTCATCTCCAGCGTCACGAGCGACCTCACAAGGAACGCCGCGAGGGGAGGGACTGGTGCTGTCTTCGGGTCCAAGAACCTGAAGGCTATCGCTGTGAAGGGCTCCATGGGCGTCGAAGTGCAGAACATCGAGGAGTTCACGAAGATGGCCAAGGAGATGATCCTGAAGGACGTCGTCGAGAACCCCGACCACGCAGGGATGATCACGGACGGAACGCCGATCATCGTCGCCATGAGCAACGATGCCGGCATCCTGCCCACGAGGAACTGGCGAACGGGTGTGTTCGAGGACTCCAAGGGCATCGATTCGGAGGCCTTGAAGTCCCGTGTATTCGTCCGCAAGAAGGCGTGCTTCGACTGCGCAATCGCCTGCGGCAGCTATGCGAAGGTCAACAAAGGGATTTTCAAGGGCGCCGCGACAGAAGGTCCTGAGTACGAGACGCTCGGGCTCTGCGGCTCCAACTGCGGCATCAAGAACATCGAGGCCATTGTCAAGTTCGTGGAGGACTGCGACAGGCTCGGGCTGGATTCCATCTCGGCAGGCAACGTCGTTGCTCTCGCCATGGACCTGTACGAGAAGGGCGTCCTGACCAAGAAGGACACTGGCGGGCTCGACCTGAAGTTCGGTAACGAGGAGGCATATTCGAAGATGCCCACAATGATTGCCAACAGGCAGGCGATAGGCAACGTCCTCGCGGACGGCGCGAAGCGCGCAGCGAAGAAGATTGGCAAGGGCGCCGAGAAGCTCACGGTCGAGGTCAAGGGGCTTGAGTATCCCGCCTACGATCCGAGAGGGACCATAGGCATGGCACTCGCATACGCCACATCCGACAGGGGCGCGTGCCACCTGCGGGCGTGGCCAGTGGCGGCTGACGCTTACGGCAGCCAGGACCCGTGGAACCCCGATGGCAAGGCGGCAATATGTGTCGAGGACCAGACGAGGACGAGCGTGAAGTGGAGCTTCATCTTCTGCGACTTCTACAGCGTGAGCTTCCAGAACATGGCAAAGTACTACTCCGCGGTCACGGGGGTCCAGGCGGACGAAGAGCACCTCAGGAAGGTGGGCCGGAGGATCTGGAACCTGACCAGGGCCTTCAACGTGAGAGAGGGGTTCACGCGCAAGGACGACACGCTCCCGGAGCGCATGGAGAAGGAGCCCCTGCCGGACGGGAAGCCGAAGGGCC
>JAHIZT010000135.1 GCA_018814355.1 Candidatus Thermoplasmatota archaeon
ATCATCCACGCGCAGAGCGTCGAATGCCTTGAGAGGCTTGGCGTCCTCATACACAGCCAGAGCGTGCTGAGGATGCTTCAAGAGGCAGGAGCCGAGGTGGACCTCAAGAAGAAGATCGCCAGGATTCCGGAGAAGGTCGTCAACGGCGCGATCAAGAAGGCTCCCAAGGCCATCACACTAGGTGCCAGGGATCCGAAGCGCGACCTCAAGATCCCTGTCACGCGCTTTCCCTTCGTCTCGACCGCAGGGGTCACGGTCTTCATGACGGATTTCGAGACGGGAGAGAGGCGCAAGGCGACGAGCAAGGATCTCGCGGACTTCGCGAGGCTGACCGACGCGATGGACCCTGTGGATGCGTTCTGGCCGATAGTGACGACATCCGAAGTCCCCGCCCATGCACAATTCGCCAACGAACTCTGGGTGTCTCTTCAGAACACGACGAAGCACATCCTTGGCTCAGCGGGTTCGGGCACCCTTGGCACGCCGGACGCGAAGACTCAGATCGCTCTCGGGGCGCTCGTCGCGGGCGGTTCGGAAAAGCTCAGGAAACGGCCACTGTTCTCCGTCCTGAGCTGCATCGTGCCACCGCTGGTGTTCGAGGCAGGTGCCGTAGAGGCGCAGGTGGAGTACGCGCGCGCGGGGATACCTATCATATCGATGTCCATGTGCATGGGAGGCATGACCGCTCCAGTGACGCTCGCGGGGACTATCCTCACCCTTAACGTCGAGAATCTCGCGAGCCTGGTCATCACCCAGGCCGCGGCTCCTGGGGCTCCTCACATATACTGTTCCGAGGCGACGCTTGGCAACGTGGTGACGGGACAGATTGGCTATCGGGGCCCCGAGGCACCGATGATATTCGCCGCAGCTGCACAGATGGCCCGCAGGTATGGCCTCCCGAAGATGGCCGGCATACTGGGGATCGATGGTGAGGTCCCGGGCGTGTTCATTCCCTATGGCGAGGTCTCTGCGCTAATGCTCTCTACGATGTCGGGGACGGACCTATGCTCAGGTATAGGGGGACTAGATCTCGACAAGGGATGCTCCCTGGAGCAGGTCGTGATAGACTCCCTAATGTGGGAGGAATACCGTGCGTTCATGAGGGATTTCCCCGTGACGGAGGAGACTGCCGCGTTGAAGGTTATTGAGAGGGTGGGGCAGGGGAACACCTTCCTCAATGATCCGCACACGGTTCGGAACTTCAGAAGCCAGATGCTCATGAGAAACAAGAAGATGGAGCTGTATGGGGCTACCATGTCGGACAGGATGGTTGCAGATGCGAGGGATGTGGTGAGAAAGACCCTCAAGGAGCATTCAGTGGAACAGTTGGACAAGGACATGCTGGGAAAAGGAAACGGGATTCTCAACGCGTATGCGGAATCGCGAAGGTGAGAAGAGAGATCCGACAGAGATGCATGCATAGGACATGCAGTGAGCCGGATGTGAAATGAGACATCTGGCTAGCTGTCAATCAGGAGGGTTATCGCACCGAGCTGAACTCCTTCTTCCCTGTCTTCTCAGTTTATACTCCGACCGGAATCCAATGTGTTGCCACACTGCGACCCTAGTCGGCCAGCGCCAATTCTTAAGTATGCTTATTCAGATTACTGGGTCAGCTGAAGGGGGAGGACAATGAAGGCAGGTACTGGAAAACGAGGGTTTGTAAGATTAGCTCTAGTCGCTATCTGCGCAATGGTGTTGATCGTTCCGTTGGCAAGCTTCCATGTGAATGCAGCTCCGAAAATTCCACTGGAAGCCCGCAGCACTTGGGACGCCGACATGATAAACAGCGATACCACAGGATACACTGGAAAGGGCGTGTACGTTGCAGTTCTGGACACGGGACTCGCGCCTAACTGGAAAGACTACTTCCCTGCGGATCACATTGCAGCAGATCTTGGAAAAGGCTTCAAAGAAGAGATAAAATGGGACGTGAAGACGCAGACATTCCTGGAAAGCGGAACAGTGCACGAAATAAGCTGGATCGGAAGCACCGGCTCCACTCACGGCACACACGTGACGAGCACAATACTCGGCTACAATTACTATGCGCCAGCCGACGCTGCATCAGGATTGCCGCTATCGCCAGTATTCGTGAAAGGAATAGCACCTGACGTGAAGATCATACCGGTCAGGGTTTTAGCCGACTACTCGATCGGAAAATCGAAGACTGATCCAGTAAACTACACTGACCAGAAGTTCGTCATGGGCACGGATCGTGCAGTAGCAGCGGGCATAAGATATGCTACTGATCTGAAGATAGCAGGTTACAGCCCGATGATAATCACAATGAGCCTCGGAGGACCAGCTCCTGCATCAGTCATGGAAGATGCAATCGATTATGCAATAGCCAACGGCGTAATCGTTGTAGCATCAGCAGGAAACGAGGGAGACGATGGCATGGGCTATCCAGGCGCCTACCCGCAAGTCATATCAGTGGGCGCTTCCGGATGGAAGTACGAATGGTATGCACCCGGCACTGATCCTGTTCCGCCGCTTCCCCGTTACAGACTCTGGTGGCTCCAGGACGCGACCTACGGGTTCAATGAAATCCCCGAGGATCCCTCAGACCTGGTCAATGAGGTCTACATCGCGAACTGGAGCAGCAGAGAGATAGACGACCAGCAGCTTGACGTGGTGGCTCCAGGAAGCTGGGTCAGAGGACCATACCCAGGATATCCAGGCTACTCTCATCTCCCATGGTGGAGCCCGGGGCTTGGATGGCTCGCAGGCAGGAACCCCGGAAACTTCTACTACCTAGGCGGAACGAGCATGGCCGCGCCACACGTGACAGGCGTTGCCGCCCAAATGCTCGAGAAGAACCCGGCGTTGGATCAAGGACAGATCGAGACAATCCTGAAAGACACGGCTCTGGACATACCAGCTGGATCTATGGACATATGGGATCTAATCCCAACACAGGGTTGGTACACATACTCGTGGGAAGCTAACGCGACTGGTTCGGGGCTAGTCCAGGCAAATGCAGCCTTGGACGAGGTACCTGCGGTTTAGTGCAAGGTCCCGTAGGCTGTTACTCACCAGAGCTAGCCTCTGTCAAACCCTTTTCTTTCTGTTTTCATTTCATACCGGCAGG